>CAISYK010000203.1 GCA_903889605.1 uncultured Bacteroidota bacterium | reverse complement strand
TTGTAAATTAATTTTTATCGGTGATACCGCTCAGCTTCCGCCCGTTGGATTGGATGTTAGTCCGGCTTTGGATATTGAGTATTTGAAAGCTTCATTTTATTTTTCTGTCGACTCATTCGAATTAACGGAAGTAGTGCGTCAAACAGAGAATTCGGGAATACTTACAAATGCAACTGCAATTCGTAATCAAATTAATCCGCATTTATCCTCCTTTGAAAAGGAGGAGTTAAAAAATGAAAAAGGTATTAAGCCTCATTTTGCCTTAAAAGGATTCAAAGATATAATCCGCATTGAAGGAATAGATCTGGAGGACGCGCTGAATAGTGCTTATAACGAATACGGTGCCGAAGATTCGATGGTAATATGCCGTTCGAATAAACGCGCTAATATTTTCAATCAGCAGATACGTGCCCGTATACGCTGGCAGGAAGATGAATTATCATCAGGTGATTACATGATGGTGGTTAAGAACAATTATTTTTGGCTGCCCGAGGAAGCGAAAGCTGGCTTTATTGCCAACGGCGATATTATTCAGATGATGCGGGTTGGAAATATCCAGGAAATGCATGGCTTTCGATTTGCAGATGTGCGTATGCGGATGATTGACTATCCGGATGAACCTGAGCTGGAGGTAAGGTTATTATTAGATACCATTATGAGTGAATCGCCTGCGTTATCACAGGCTGATAATAAAAAGTTATATGAATCTGTTTTGCTTGATTATAGTGATATTGCCGACAGGCGTATGCGGTTGAAAAAAATTAAGGAAGATCGTTTTTTTAATGCCTTGCAGGTGAAATTTGCGTATGCAGTTACTTGTCATAAAGCACAGGGCGGACAATGGCCATGCGTGTTTGTTGAGCAGGGGTATTTAACCGATGAGATGATAAATACGGAGTATTTGCGATGGTTATACACTGCCGTTTCGCGTGCTTCACAAAAATTATATCTGGTGAATTTTAACAAAGATTTTTTTGATTAAGGTTTTACCACTAAGGCACAAAGACCACTATGCGACACTAAGAAATAAGTTTTTTTGTCAATTTGAAAATAAAAAGCGGCACATTTTTAAATTCATTTTTTTTACTCATTATTTTCATAAGAATAACCGAATGTATATTGGAATTTAGGCATATCTACTAGTGTTCCGTTGCTGTCTTTTGCTTTTATCTTATCAAAAAATATTTTGGTGGTCTGGCCGCATTTTCCCAATAATTGCTGCATTTGATAGCTAAGTACAGGGCCAACAATGTTTTCGGAATAAAACATTCCTTTTACACTCATTGACATTTTAAATTCAACAACAGCGGTATCCAAAATGTTTCCATATTGATCGATTCCAATAAGACGATAATTAACATTGTCAAATTGGATTTTTGCCAGATGCCCTTTTTTGTGAACCTTTATTGTTCCCCTGTTTTCATTAATATTTTCCTGAGCATTGACGGATATGCAATAGACTAAAAATAATAATATTCCCAAAAGTTTTTTCATTGGTCTCATTCGTTAGTTGAAACTATGCACTTTAGTGCAAGACTTTCAGTTTCTATAAATATTTTATTCTAGTATAATCGTGTCATTGTCAATATTAGATGGTGCTCTATGGTGTTCAAGGTATTTTTGAACCATATCATCTGTAATATTTCCAGTGCTCCATGCTCCGTAACCAATGGCCCAAAAGTGCCTTCCCCAGTACCTTTTGCCAATATGAGGAAACTCTTCCTGTATCCGTATTGAAGTTCGACCTTTCAATCTCTTTACAATATCGCTAACACATTTACTGGGTATATATTCTATATGTAGATGAACGTGGTCTGTGCTTATAACGCCTGATAATATTGATATATCTTCTGAGTCACAAATTTGCTTTATCAATATTCTACACCGAATTTTTATATCACTTTCCAATACTTTGTAACGAAATTTTGTAACCCAAACAATGTGCACGGTAAGTCTTGAAACCGTATGTCCATTGTATCGCTGTTTGTTTTCCATCCCACAAATTTATCTTTTTTTGAGGAATGCAGAAAGACTTCCAGTCTTTCATTACCCCAACCTATGCACTTTCAGTGCATAGTGGTTGAGTAAAATTAAAACTACTTCATCCAGCGGTTTAAAAGATTCCGGCTTTAATGTATCAGTGCGCCTGTTAAAAAATATTACTTTTTCATAACTATTGTTTAGCCTTTATTTCTACCCTCCTGTTTTTAGCTCTGCCAGCTTCTGTTTCATTGGTATCTATAGGTTTATCTTTTCCGTAGCCCACAGCAGATATACGGGAGGCTGGAATACCTTTTGAAATAAAATAGTTCTTAACAGAGGAGGCCCTTTTTTTAGATAGACTTAGGTTATATGCTGCAGAGCCAATGCTGTCGCAGTACCCCTCCACAATAAAATTCAAATTAACATAACTTTTCAAAATTTTAACAACATCGTCTAAAGGTTTAAAAGATTCAGCCTTTAAAGAAGCACTGTTAAAATTAAAAAATATTAATTTTTCAATTTTATTTATTTCTTTCTCCTCCTCCAAATGATATTCTTTAATTGGTTCAGTAACTTTAGCTAATGTCAGAGCCGTTGAATCATTATGCACCTTAACTGCTGCAATTGCATTTAGTGAATCAAGTTTTTCCATATGTTTTATATAATCAGCTAACATTACTAGTTCGCCATCCGTAAATTCATGTGAAGGAATTCTTAAAAGTTCGGCAATTTTTCTTTTTTCTTCAGGATCTGCCTGCAAAGAACCTGCGGCTGAGTTTCTCTTTTCCAACACTTTTATGTAATCGGCAAATTTCTCTATTTCGGGATTAGTAAAATGAGTTAAAGAATCAGTAGTAGGAACTGCAGCAAATGCTTTTGGATTTTCTAAATGCTTAATATATGCGGTAAGCTTAATTATTTCTGCATCAGCGTAATCGTGCTGAGTTCTATTAAAAAGATCAGCTATTTGTTTTTTCACCTCTTTGTCGGCTTCTGAAACATTTACCGTTGATTGTTTTGCTTCTAATCCTTTTACATAAGCAGACAGCTTTGAAACTTCTGCATCAGTGTAATGATGCATAGCATCTGATTGGGAAAAGCCGCATAACGAAAACTGAATGGCAAACATTGTCAAAAAAAATATTTTTTTCATTTTGGGATTTTATTAAAATAAATTATGTGTAAATATATTATTAAATTTTCTACTGTACTGCTGTACTTTTATTTTTTTGTTCTATTTATGCAGTGCCTTATTGGTTCGGGTTTTTAAAACGAACTTTTTCCTGGTAAAAACATTAACACCCCGAGTTGGATTTATAAAATAAATACAATTGATTACGGCATTTTCTTTTGGGCGTTCCCCTTTTTTTTCAAAAAAGGGGCGGGCTTTCCGCTGCAATCTTTTGCAAAGGGCAAAAGGATTTCCGCTGTAATCCCTAACGCAGAGTTATTAATGAACTAACATTTGAAAGTATATATTATGCCATAGCCTATTATGAAATAATCAAATTTAAATGACGAGCTCATTTCTCGAATCAGCTCGAAACTGCCATTGCGCGGTTATTTCGAGCGGTTATTTTTTTATGCAATATAATATGAGAAAATTTAATTATCCTGTCATTCAGAATACTTCCATTTTTTTTGGATAGATGAATAATATTCTGTCACAAAAACAAGATCCTTCATCGCCAAAAAAGGCTCTTCAGGATGACAGTGTAATTAATTGATATACTTGGCAATTACAAAACACGTCAATGGCAGCGGAGTCGAGAAGGTTTTAGGGTAATGATTAGACTATAATATATTAAGTAATGGTATTAATTCATTATATATAATAGACATAGGATAATGATGAAACTATTAAAAAAACAGTCCCGCAATAAATGCAGGACTGTATATATTTAAGAATATTTGGTAAACGTTTTTGGAGTATGACAATAAGAAATTATTTTTTAATTATACTTAGCTCCTTTTCATAAAAAAAAATTGCTGATATTTTAACCATAATCTATTATTCCCATTACGAAATAATAATCAAATTTATTTCTTTTTAGCTTTTATATCAACCCTTCTGTTTTTAGCTCTGCCAGCTTCTGTTTCATTTGTATCGATAGGTTTGGATTCACCATATCCTTTTGATGTAATTCTTGAAGCAGGAATACCTTTTGCTATTAAATAATTCATTACACTCTTGGCTCTTTCATTTGACAAATTTAAGTTATAAGCATCAGACCCTACACTGTCGGTATGACCTTCAATTGAAAATGTTAAATTAGAGTAGCTTTTTAAAATTTTAACAGCTTCATCTAAAGGTTTATTTGATTCTTCCTTTAAAGTATAACTGTCAAAATTGAAAAATATTAATTTTTCATATTTTTCTATATCCTTAGCCTCAGGCAAACTAACATCTGTTCCTGATTTAGCTTTTTCTATCACAGCAACTGCCGCAAGTGAATCGGCAGCTTTTTTAACTCTTACAGCAGCAACAACAACATTATTAAGCGAGTCAAGTTTTTCTAAATGTTTTATATACCTGGTTAACTTAATTATCTGTTTATCATTGTAGCGGTGCAGTGAATCATTTACAAGACCTGATAGTATAGCTTTTTCTTCCGTACTATTTGCAGCGTTTACCACAAAAATGTCTGCAGGATGCTCAGCACTGTATGTTGCTGTTCGGCTTTGTAAGTTTTTGATATATTTAGCTAATTTTATAACTTCAGCATCAGTGTAGCGATGCAGAGAATCTTGTGAAAAACAAGATATAGAGTATTGAAGAACAAATACAATTAAAAAAAATATCTTTTTCATTTTGAAATTTTATTTGGTAAAATTTAATGCGATGATTATTTATGTGCTGATTTGAAAATTAAATATTCAAATCAGCACATTATTAAATTTGATTTATTATTTGTTAAGGATTTCACGTAAATAATTTGCAGCATCTTCTGCCTCTTTAGGTCTCTTGTATGTGCTTGGTATAACTTTAGGTTCAACAACAGCAACTTTTGTAACTACAGCTTCTCCGCCGATTTTAAATACTACACCTGCCGAAAGTTGTATGTAATTGCCTCCGCCATTTTTTTCGGATTGATGCATATTAAATTTAGCCAATGCCTGCCCAAAAATTCCGGCATTTTTGAAAAGCCAGATATTAGCACCGCCGCCGATATTGGCATTATAGGAATTATCGACTGTGGTCAAATGAACCTCTCCATGCGGATAATCTCTGTAGGTATAACCAAGGCCAAGTAAAGCATACATGTCAAACCATTTTGCATCACCAATTGTTTTAAAAAAACTGTATTTTGCATTTAAATCCAACGATCCAAAATGATGAGGATTAATAGTTTCACTTGAAAGAACCCCTTGAATGCTCCATCCTTTTTTAAGATGTTTTTCGGCACTGCAGTGTATAGGATAAAAATCATTTGTGTTCCGAAGTTTATATGCTTTTAAACTGCGTGAACCATTATCTAAAACAATATCAGGTCCAAATTGAATAATCCATGGAGTGTGAACCATTTTGGTGCAAATATGTGTTTTATTTACAGCAACAGCAGTATCTTTTGCCGGAACAGCTCCGCCAAACTGCAGAAATGGATCTTGTGCTTTTAAAGTATTTAGTCCGGCCAAAAACAAAAAAGCGGAAAATAATAATGTGATGTACTTTTTTTTCATTTTATTGATTAGTTAATAATTACTATTTATTTGATATATGCAGTTAAAAGTTTAATGTTAAAAGTTAAAAGAAAATTACTTAAATAATTCCATAACATATAATTCTTAATATACTTATTTTTTGAAGGTGCAATATTAAAAATAATATTCAAGAATCGCAATAAAAACATTATGATTTATGAATACGTCATATCATTTCTGTTTTTCGGAAGCTTCAATCATCAAATCATCGAACTTTTTTCTGCCGAAAACATATGAAACTGACAAAAAGATGCCTATTATAAATCCTATAGCCATACCCTTAATATGACCAAGCCTTAAAGGCTCTAAAGGCAAAGAAGGCTCATCTATGATTTGAAGAAAGGGG
>CAISYK010000202.1 GCA_903889605.1 uncultured Bacteroidota bacterium | reverse complement strand
CTGAATTTGCTTTCCTTTCAGCTTAAACCCTTTTGGATATTTATCCTTCTCATAAACGATAAAAGAACCGAACTCATCAACCAAACAGTCGTAATTTTCGCTTACAAAAATTGAGGTGGTAATTTTTTCAATAACACAAGGACCTTTTATTTTTGAGCCGAAAATCGGCTTATCGCCGTCATAAACAGGGACTTTTTTCATCTTGTTTAACTCAGGAATGTAAACTTCCCTGTGTTCCTTAATTGCAGATTCAGCCGGAATGGATTTAAAATTCTCTGAAAGGAATTTTGGACGTTCTGTTTTGCCTACAACCCTTAAACGCAGGTTGATAAGTTCCATTTCTGTTCCTTCTTCCTTCAGTGAATAGCCAAACTGCCTGTTATGTTCTTTATGGAATGACTCAAAAATACTTTCAAGGTTAAAGTTCATTACATCATCCCAGCTTGATTCCATCTGCACCTCATGATATTGGCCAAGATAACGCATGTCAAGTATGGGGGAATATGAAATCTTTTCGCGGGCAACTCCCTCTTCAACAACCAATGCTTTGATGCCGTCCTCTTTCATTTCATTAAATAACGAAATGAATTTTTTTCTTTCTAAATTATTGAATGAGGTAAAATAAGAGCGTATGTAATCGTGTTTCAGATCGCCTAATAACATTCCTGCAGCGCAGAATATTGATGAAACATTCGGAACAAGAAACATTGGAATCTCAAGTTCCTTACATATCTCGGAAGAGTGTATTGAACCTGCACCTCCGGCAACGATGAATAAAAACTCTCTTGGATCATAACCGCGCTCTACCGAAATTTCGCGGACACCTTGTGCCATATTGCTGTTTATAATGCGGTACATTCCCGCAGCAGCCTCCATCACAGACAATCCAAGTTTTGAGGCTAGTTCGACTTTAATAGCTTTTTCAGCCTTTGCTTTATTTAGCTTTAATTTCCCGCCTGCAAAAAAATCGGGATTCAGGTAACCAAGAATAATATCAGCATCGGTACATGTTGGCACAGTTCCTCCGCGCTCATAACAAACCGGACCCGGCATTGCTCCGGCACTTTGAGGGCCCATCTGCAGCAAACCGCCTTCATTTATCCAGCCTATGCTTCCGCCTCCGGCGCCAATCGTAATAATGTCGAGGGAAGGAAGAGCAATTCGGTAGCGGTTTATATTTCCTTCGGTACTTGTAACACATTCGTTGTCTATTACAATAGCCGCGTCAAAGCTTGTTCCGCCCATATCAGCTGTTATGCAGTTTTTATACCCAAGCATTTTGGAGTAAAATGCACCGGCTGTCGGCGCCGCAGCTGGTCCTGACAAAACAGTTACAGCAGGATTTTTCTTTACCTGTTCAGGAACCACAACTCCGCCGTTAGACTGCATGATCAAAAGGGTGCCTTTGTATTTAATGCCTTCTAATTTTTTTGTGAGATTATCAAGATATTTGGCTACAATAGGGCCAACAAATGCACTCACGGCAGTTGTACTTATTCTTTCATAAAAACGAATAGAAGGAAGCACTTCAAATGAAGCAGTAACAAAAATGCCCTTCAGATTCTTGCGCAGAAATTTTACCGCCAGCTTTTCATGAGCTGCATTTTTGTATGAATTCATGAAGCAAATGGCCACGGACTCAACTTTTTCTTCTTTGATTTTTTTTATAATCGGAAGGAGTTCTTTCTCGTTGAATTTTTTTAATATTTTCCCTTCGGAATCAATTCTTTCGTCAACAGTAAACCTCAGATAGCGCGGGGCTAAAGGAACAACATTTAAATAATGGTTGTTAAACTGCTCTTCACGTATTCCCCTGCGCATTTCCAATGCATCACGAAAACCTTTTGTGGTGATCAGCGCTGTTTTTGCTCCTTTTAAGGTAAGCAGCGCATTTGTAGCCACAGTAGTCCCGTGTACGATGGTATCGATTGAAGCAACAAAATTCTCAAAAGATTCTTCAGCCATTTCTGCCACTTCACGGATTCCGTTTATGAAACCAACGGAAGAATCCTGAGGAGTGGAAAGTGTTTTGTGAACAATTGTTTTTCCTTCGGAAGAGACACAAATCAAATCCGTAAAGGTTCCGCCGATATCGATACCTACATTATACTTCATATTCTTTTAAGGGTTCTGAAATGTTTCTTATTGAGGAAATAATTTACCGCCTTTTGCCAAAATTTATTCTTACGGGAATTCCCGAGACTATTTTCTGATAAATACTAATAATTTTTATTGGGGCGTTCCCCTTTCTACCTCACCCCGTTCCCCTCTCCAAATGGAGAGGGGTGGCCTTTAGGACAGTGTGAGGCAGAAATGGGCGCGCTTTACGCTGCAATCTTTTCTAAAAAGAAAAGGATTTTCGCTTCAATCCCTAACGCGGCATTTGAAATGAATGAGAATGATAAAGCTTGCTATTTATGAATAAAATTTGATTTTGCTTTTGGTCCGTTCACTTTAAAATTTTCCATTCCTATTTTCATGTCATCAGTTAATAGACATTCGCCAAACATGCGTGATTCCAATTCAAGACCCTCTTCCAGACTCAAGTGTGAACCATCATAGATTGCTTTCACGATTATCTCGTCAATTTTCTTGCTAAGATGACCTATTTCCAGAGGCTTAGGGTTTCCATTTGTTGAAATGGCCTGTTTTGGGATTTCTTTCACTTTTACTTCACCGGATGCAATCTGTTTTGCATATTTTACTGCTCCTTCCACTAAATCCCCCTCAACTTCTTTTTGGATCAGTCCGATTTCAGATGCTTCTTTTGCAGAAACAGTTCTTCCTGTACGCAGTATTTCAGAGGCTTTGTCAACCCCTACAATCCGCGGTAAACGCTGAGTTCCGCCTGCACCTGGGATAAATCCAAGATTTACTTCAGGCTGACAAACTAAAACAGGTAATCCTTTTTTACAAACCCTTGCTGTACATGCCATCGCTAATTCATTACCACCGCCAAATGCGAATCCATTCATGGCGCAAATCACAGGTTTTGAATAATTTTCGATGTAATTGAAAACTATCTGGAAAGTATGCGAATTATTGTATCCTTCTTCTGGCGTTTTAAGTGATGCAAGCATATTAATATCCGCTCCGGAAACAAAAGCTTTTGTTCCAAAGCCTGTGATGACAACAGCTTTAACTGAATTATCATTTTTAACATTTTCCATTTCAGTTTTTATCTGACCAAGCACTTCAAGATTAAGCGCGTTCAAAACTTTTGGCCTGCGGATAGTAATAACTAAAACATCATCATGTTTTTCAGCAACAATGTCTTTTAATTTCCAACCGCCTTCAGCTTTAGCTTTTTCAAGTACTTTAGGAAAAGGGAATGAAGGATGAGCTGCGCAGAAGTCTTTAACCAAATCATATGATTTGCTGATTCCGATTTTATTCATAAAAGAAAACGGCGGTCTGATCACAAGAGACATTTCACAAGCCATATTCAAATCATTGATATCGACAATCCCGATATCCAAAATGAATGAGGCAATTGCAAAAAATGCACCTTGAAATTCCTTAACGAGTTTTTCTTCTTTTTCAGGAGATAATTCAACTTTTTCGCCTCTTTGGGCTATGTTCCATGATTCTTTCTTGTTGTTTTTTTCATGAAGGATTTTAGGTGTATTAAACCAAGGCATCAATAGTTTACCCATTTCATCTAAACCATGCGCTGTAATAGGATTTCCACCAGTAAGGTTCAATGCAGTAAATGGCCCTATTCCCTGACCCAATGCTTTCATTGCAGCAACATCAATTTCCTTTTCACTTCCCCAGCCTTTTTCGAAACACATAATTGCTGTTTGGCAGATGCCTTCAAAAATCGGATCGATTGCATATCCGTATGAACTCTTTACTTTGACAGGAACTTTTCCGATAGTTTCATAAAATCCGAGCAGCAGGTCTAACACATTTGTATCAGTGTCTTTGCCTGGAATTAACTCAACCACAGGATTTATTTCAGCAGGGAAAAAATAATGTGCAACCAAGGTGCGTGATTTATTTTTAATATTCCGGAAAATCACTTCCGGCTGCATGTGCGATGAATTGGAGAGATAAATACATTTTTCATCAGTGATAGAT
>CAISYK010000201.1 GCA_903889605.1 uncultured Bacteroidota bacterium | reverse complement strand
ATGTTCGAAAAAACTCTTTTACTTCTGTTAAATTAAAGCTGCTTTTATATCCTTCCTTGGAAATGCTGTCAAACAATGGACTTAAAAAACCGTAATCAAATTTCGCATCAAACTTTTCAATTTCATTCATCGAATGAAAGGAAACACTCAAAGTACCGCATGAACGCGCATTATTATTTGATACTGGAACATGTATCCCTTTCAAATTATATTCATCTGCAAGATGATAATGTGAATGCAGAACAATCCTGTTAAAATATTTTTCAGGGATTTGCTCAATAAACTTCCTCATTTCACTTTCCGAAAAATCTTTTTTACGAATATGAAAAATTTCTAATCCTTCATCAAATAACTGATGTATGACGGCCTGTTCATTTAAAATTGGTTCTGGATTAGAAATAACAATTATCATTAAAGATGCAGTTTAAATATAATCAAAAGTGTTTTTTACGTTTACCCTGACAGGGCTTTAAGCTCTGTTAGGGTTATATTTAGATTTAAACTCCCATTTAGGCCTAACTCTATTTGGGGCTGAAACCGCGTTAAGAAATTGATAAATGAAAAATATTGAATAAAAATTAAACAATCTCTTAGATATAAATTTTTATGGCGCACTAATTTTTAAAGTTATTTCAATCGTAAAAGAAAACCTGGCAGATCTATATTATTAAACAAAACATCTCTTATACTGCTAATGCCGCGTTAGGGATTGCAGCGAAAATCCTTTTTGTCCCGCAGGGCAAAAAGATTGCAGCGGAAAGCCCGGCCGCTTTCTTTTTTAAGAAAGCGGAACGCCAAAATAAATATTACAAATAAACTTCGCTTCCTTTTTCTTTAAACTCCTGTGACTTTTCCTTCATTCCCTTTTGCAGTGCTTCCTCTTCGGAAGTTTCCAAAGTCGCAGCATAATCTCTCACATCCTGTGTTATTTTCATGGAGCAGAAATGAGGTCCGCACATGGAACAGAAATGGGAAACTTTTGCTCCTTCAGCAGGCAGTGTTTCATCGTGAAATTCACGCGCCGTATCAGGGTCGAGTGACAGATTAAATTGGTCTTCCCAGCGGAATTCAAATCGGGCTTTGCTCAGTGCATTGTCCCTGTATTGAGCTCCGGGATGTCCTTTTGCAAGGTCGGCAGCATGAGCCGCGATCTTGTATGTAATTACTCCGTCTTTTACATCTTTTTTATTCGGTAAACCAAGGTGTTCTTTTGGCGTAACATAACAAAGCATTGCTGTCCCGAACCAGCCGATCATTGCAGCCCCGATAGCAGAAGTAATATGATCATATCCAGGTGCAATATCAATAGTTAGGGGCCCTAAAGTGTAAAAAGGAGCTTCATGACATTCCTTAAGTTGTTTGTCCATATTTTCCTTAATCATGTGCATAGGAACGTGCCCAGGACCTTCAATAATAGTTTGAATGTCGTGTTTCCAGGCAATTTTGGTAAGCTCACCTAAGGTTTCTAATTCGGCAAATTGTGCTGCATCGTTTGCATCGGCAATACAGCCTGGACGTAATCCATCTCCCAATGAAAACGCTACATCATAGGCTTTCATAATTTCGCAGATTTCTTCGAAGTGAGTGTAAATAAAACTTTCTTTATGATGCGACAAACACCATTTTGCCATAATAGAACCGCCTCTGGAAACAATACCCGTTACACGTTTTGCAGTAAGCGGAATATAACGCAGAAGGACGCCAGCATGAATGGTAAAATAATCAACACCCTGTTCGGCCTGCTCAATTAAAGTATCTCTAAAAATTTCCCAAGTCAGATCTTCGGCTTTGCCGTTTACTTTTTCCAATGCCTGGTAAATAGGTACAGTTCCGATCGGTACTGGGCAATTGCGGATAATCCATTCCCTGGTTTCGTGGATATTTTTACCAGTTGATAAATCCATTAATGTATCACCGCCCCAACGGCAGCTCCATACAGCTTTTTCAACTTCTTCTTCAATACTTGACGACACAGCTGAATTTCCAATATTGGTATTGATCTTCACCAGAAAATTTCTGCCGATAATCATTGGTTCACTTTCCGGATGGTTGATATTTGCAGGAATAACGGCTCTGCCAGCAGCCACTTCATCACGAACAAATTCAGGAGTTATATATCCTTTTGGAGTATTGGCACCAAAACTATGGCCTTCATGCTGCTGTAATAAAAACTCCTGCTTTCCATCAAGCTGCTGTTTCAGCAAATCAATACGCTGGTTTTCACGGATGGCAATATATTCCATTTCAGGGGTAATTATTCCTTTTTTTGCGTAATGCATTTGAGAAACATTAGCTCCTGTTTTGGCTTTTAAAGGCTTTTTTAAATGTTCGAACCTGAGATGATCAAGACTTTTATCGGCTAATCGTTTAGCACAATATTCAGAAGTAAAATCCTTTAGCTGTTCAACATCTCCGCGTTTCAAAATCCATTTTTCACGCAGTCTGGATAATCCTTTTTTTAAATCAATTTTCACATTCGGATCAGTGTATGGCCCGCTTGTATCGTAAACTGTTACCGGGTGGTTTTCTTCTATTTTCCCGCTGAAAAGTTTTGTGGGTGTTAAAGAAATCTCCCTCATCGCAACTTGAATGTCGTGCATTTTACCCTGCACGTATATTTTCTTTGAGCCCGTTAATGGCTTCAATGAAATTGATTTATCAGTAGGTTCTTTGTCTTTAATTTTCATACTTATTATTTATTGTTTAGAATACGTTTTTATTTTATCCGCCCTGTGTGGCATTAATGATGAGTACTTCATCATTTTGTTTTAATGTATGAT
>CAISYK010000200.1 GCA_903889605.1 uncultured Bacteroidota bacterium | reverse complement strand
TCATTTAATTCTTTTTGTATCAACTCCTTCACAATTTCTTTATCCATTATTAAATTAACCAGTGATATATATTTTACTTTTACTAATTGCTTCGCTATGGCAAATGAGACAGCACCGCCTTTATAACAAACTACTTCAGGCACACCAAACAAAGCTGTTTCGAGTGTTGCTGTACCGGATGTAACCAATGCTGCTTTATCCTTTTGTAATAACTGATAGGTTTGGTTAAAAACAATTTTTACATCAGCGTCAGAAATAAATGTTTGATAATACTCTTTACTTTGAGAAGGAGCTCCTGCAATTACAAACTGGTAATTTTCGTAATATTTTTTCAAAGAAAGCATTAGAGGAAGCATCACTGCAATCTCCTGCTTACGGCTTCCTGGAAGTAAGGCAATAATTGGTTTATCAGTAATAACAGACAATGTACTTGGATTCTTTGAATAATTTGCAGCCTCATCCAGTAAAGGATGACCAACAAAATCTACCTTACAATTAAAGCGTTGGTAAAACTCTTTTTCAAAAGGAAGAATAACAAACATTTTATCAACTACACGTTTTATTTTATGAACCCGCGATTGTTTCCATGCCCATATTTGAGGAGAAATATAATAAAATACTTTTATTCCAATCGTTTTTGCATATTCGGCAATACGCAGATTAAAACCAGGGTAATCAACTAAGATCAATACATCAGGTTTGTATTTAATAATGTCGTTTTTGCAAAAACTGATATTACGGATAATTGTGGGAAGATTCATAAGGACTTCCGTGAAGCCCATGAAAGCCAATTCATTATAGTGTTTAACTAATTCCGCACCTTGCTTCTTCATCAAATCCCCGCCCCAGCATCTAAATTGAGAATTCACATCTAAAACTTTCAATTCTTTTATTAAGTTAGATGCATGTAGATCCCCTGATGCTTCGCCTGCAATAATATAATACTTCATCAGTTGTTTACGTAAAGAATTTTAAATAGAGAACAAAGGCCGCCCAAATAAATGTAGCTCCCAATACACCACGCGCCCCAAGGTATTTTTCTTTCCAGATAAATAAATAAAAAACACCCAGATTGGCTAAAACACATAAAGAAACAATACCTGTATAGGCATCCCCAAGCTTCAGGAAACTAATAAAACTTCTTGCATCCATGTAACGATAGTTTATAAAATAATAAAGCATAAACGTTATAAATGGTGCTAACATGCCTGATACCAAGCCAATCCATATTTTATCAAAATCAATATTCTTCATATTAAGGCTTACTAATAACTAATAATTACGAATTTACTTGGTTACGAATAACCAATTGTTATGAATTTAAGAATCGTTGTTTGGAAATTTATCAGCTATTAAATTGTTGAATTGCTTATAGATAAAGAGTCTTTACGAATTTACGAAAATATGTTTTAAAAATTGTCTTCTGATTGGTTAAATTATTTTATTTGCGGAATTCTCAAACTGTTAAATTTATAAAGCAAATTTCCATTTTGTAATTTCAGTTATTGCTTTATGTGCCGTCATATCAAAATGTGTAGGCACAACAGACACGAAACCATTTTCCAATGCCCAAATATCTGTATCGTTTTCATTTACGTCATAGTTTTCAAATTTACCCGTCAGCCAATAATATGGATTACCGCTTGGGTCTAAGCGTTCATCAAATTTTTCTATCCAATTAGCTTTTGCCTGACGGCAAATCTTTATTCCCTTTATTAATTCAGATTTTAATTTTGGAATATTTACATTTAAACAAACACCTTCAGGCAAACTATTCTTTAACACTTGTTCGGAAATGATTTTTACTATTTTTTTTGAAGCTGTAAAATCCGCATCAATAGAATTATCGGAAAGTGAAAAACCAATGGATGGAATACCTTCAATTGCACCTTCAACTGCGGCAGACATTGTGCCGGAGTATATAACATTAATGGACATGTTAGTACCATGGTTAATACCTGAAACACATAAATCAGGTTTGCGGTGCATTATTTTATTCACAGCAAATTTGATGCAGTCTACTGGTGTTCCAGTACAACTGTATTCATCTTTTACATCGTAAATTTTAATTTTATTTATTCGTAAAGTAGAATTAATTGTGATGGCGTGTCCCATGCCTGATTGTGCTTTATCAGGTGCAACTATTACAACATCACCTAATGTTTTCATTACTTCAATTAATGCGGCAATTCCAGGAGCGGTTATTCCGTCATCATTTGTTACTAGTATAAGTGGTTTATGGCTTTTCATTAATGTAAAATTAATCATTATTAACCAGCGGAAATGGATCCTAAGGAAAATGCATTCACAGGATATTGTTGATAATTAATTAGGAGGCACTCAAAAAATCATACTCCTATTAACCGTATAGAAACATAGTAAAGTTGTTAGAAAGGCTGCAAAAACAGGATATATAGTCGTTTTAATTTAGGCGAATAAACTATGAGATGCTATTGATTTCTCTAAAAAAATGATATCTATTTATCTATGCAGTTGTTTTTGATGCATAATTATTTACATGAAACGAAAAAACAAATTGCTCGGTCCCAGCCCAATTTATCGGAGATATTTGAGTATGACAATAAGTTTACTTAACCATTTCAATCAATGTTGTAAATAACTTATCATCAGTAATCAGACAGCCGCTTTGTAATAGTTCAAATATTTCTATTCCTCTTTCCTTTGCGTATATTTTTTCTGATTTAATAATATTTACAGCACTGCTGTTATTATTTGCCCATTGGTTAAATGTGTCAGGAGCCGTTAAATCCAATGAAATATTTTCTTTTACCCTCAAACCTACCAAACTGATCTTATCATCCAAACAATTAAAAATGTTCAGCGTTTTTGCATCACGGTATTCAAGAAATTTTATTTTACTCAATACTTTTTCATATACCAAATCACTGAATATAATCATTAATTCTTCGGCTTTTTCCGCTTCAGTTTTTTTTATCTTTTCCCAATCTCCGCCGGTTATCTGCATGGATGATAAAAAGTTGTGGTTGTTTAAGAAGAGATATAGAAAATATTAATAAT
>CAISYK010000199.1 GCA_903889605.1 uncultured Bacteroidota bacterium | reverse complement strand
TCCGATGCATATATATTCGGATCAAGTGCTACCCCTATTAGGTATATGGATAACTCAAGAGATATGAGCCAAGAACTGTTCAAGGGAAATGTGGCTGAAAATCTAAGTCTTGCTCAGGCAATAATAAAGCGTATTTTACCGATGCCTAAATATGTTTCCGCTCTTTATACTCTTGACATAGAAACAGAAATTCTTAAAGAAAAAATAAACAACTCCCAACATACTGAGACAATCAAAAACAAACTGCTTCAGGAGATTGACACTTTTCGTATTGATTGGAAAAAAAGCGCGGGCATTCCACAGATATTAAATAAGCATCTTGAGCCGGGGATGTCTAAATTTATTATTTTCTGCAAGGAAGAGGAGCACCTAAATGAAATGGAAAAAACGGTAGAAGGCTGGTTTGTTAAAGCAGGAATAAATAAACCCATAAAAACATACAGGGTGCTTCATTCCGATTCTGAAAGCGATAAAAACCTATCACGTTTTAAAATTGATACTTCTTCCGATTGCATTCATTTGTTATTTTCTATTAATATGCTTAACGAAGGATTGCACGTTAAAGATGTACAAGGAGTTATTTTATTGCGACCTACCGAATCCCCTAATATTTTTTATCAGCAAATAGGACGTTGTTTGAAAGTGGGTGTTAATCATTCCGCTGTTATATTCGATTTCGTTAATAATTTCAAAAGCATAAGAGCAAATAATTTTATGTATGAGCTGGATTTTTATAGAGCGAAAGAACAGCGATTGCGCAATGAAGCAGGTTTGGAGGATCACTGCCCTGAGTTTAAGATCATAGATGAAGTAAGAGAGATCACCGAAGTTTTTGGGGAAATTGATTTTCAGATAAGTGATTGGAACGTAAGATACGAAGAGCTTGTAGCTTATAAAGAAGAGTTTGGGAATTGTGAGGTACGAGCACCTTACGATAATAAAACATTAATAAATTGGGTGTCAATCCAAAGATATAAAAAGGACATTTTATCACAAGGCAAGGTTGATCGACTTAATGAACTGGGTTTTATTTGGGGAATACGTGAAGAATCATGGGATAACATGTTTAATAAACTAAAGGTGCTTTTTGCAGAACTTAAACAAAGCCGAATAGAAAAAAAAACGAAGAATTATTTACAGTTAAACGATTGGTGTAATATTCAAAGACGATTTTACCGTGAGGGCAGATTAACAGTATATCGACTTACAAAGCTTGAAAGTATTGGCTTTGATTTTCACGTGGAGGATAATTTTTGGGAAAGGATGTACCAAAGATTAGTTGAATTTAAAAATGCTAACGGACACATCAACGTTTTATCCACCGATGATTACCAGTTATGGCAATGGCTTAAAAGGCACAGAGTAACCAAAATCCATATACCAGATAACAGGTTAGCTCTTTTGATGGAACTTGGTTTTGTAAGAGAAAATAAATATCAACAAGCCTGGAAATCTTTCTATCAAGCATTATTGGATTTTAAAGGGAAATTTGGGCATTGTAATGTGCCAGCTAACTACAAAGAAAAAATAAACTTAGGGTCATGGGTATCGTCAACTCGACACAGAAAAGATGAGCTTTCAGCAGAAAAATTTCAACAATTAACGGATATAGGTTTTACATGGACTGATATAAAAGACAATAATTGGAATGAAAGATATAAGCAGCTTGTAGAGTATAAAAAAAAGCATAATAATTTCGCGGTGCCATTCAAAGGTGAGTTAAAAGAATTAGCAAGTTGGGTTTTTACTCAGCGGTCAAAGAAAAAAAAAATTCGTGATGACCGCAAACAACTATTAGATGATATTGGATTTGTATGGAGTATAAAATAACAAGCAAAAATGATTTTAGCCTTACTGAATTTTGCTACCCGGCTCAATTATTAATGAACGTTTCAGGCTTACCAAAATATCAAGGTCTGTATATAAAAGGTTCGAATTATTGTCCGTTAAGTTCACAGTCAAGAAGCCCCAAAAACCTGTATGTAAAAAACTTACAGAGTTTTTTATTTTAAATAAATATCGTTTTTACATTCAGTTTTTACAATACCAATAATACATTTTCATGCTTCTATAGGAAAATATTTATTACGTCAGAATTCCAATAAATGAATATGAACTTTTCGATTGAATAGCTATCTTATTTTGCGAAATTATGAAAAAGACTGTTTTTTATTCTTTATTCTTGTTTTCAAGCTGTGCTGTTCGTTCTGTTTATGTTCCTACAACCCATAATGTTTTATTGTTTGACAATAAAAAACAAATTCAGGCAAATGGTTATTTAGGAGACAATCACATTGAATTACAATTAGCCCATAACCCTTTTAATCATTTTGTTAGCGGAGCAAATACATATTTAGGAAAAGGGTTGAGAATGTATGAAGGTTATATGGGAATTTATAATTATTCGAAAACTAACTATAAATGGCGTTTTGAAGTTTTAGGAGGTGTGAATTATACAACTAATTTCAATTTACAAAGCAAGGCGTGGTTTTCTGTATTTCAGGAAAAAAAATCAAATTATGAAACTTTCTCCCAGTTTAATAAATATTTTATCCAACCTAATTTAGGATTTTATTCTAAAATAGAAATGTATAAGGTCTCTTATTCTTTTTCTATTTCAAATCGAGTATCCTATATTTATTTTAAAAAATATGTTTACAGAGAATATGATCCAAGCCTGTCTTCCATGCAAAGTACTCATGCATATATAGTGAACAAACAATATTATAATAAATATTTATTTTTATTTGAACCTTGTATTACGAATAAAGTTGGAATAAAAAACATTTCACTTGTCATGCAGGGTCAGTTTATGATTCCCTCATCTAAAGAAATAGATATAAGATATACAAAATTCAGCCCTGTATTTATATTTAGTATGGGTTTGCAGTATAATTTTGTGTTCAAAACAAAAAACTAAATCAATGAAATTTTTATTACTGATTGTTTGTTTAATATTTTGCCAATCTTGTTTTTTTTTAACGGCCTCGCAAACAAAGAAACTCAATCAAATAAATTCTATAAAACCAATAGATATTATTATAGTTCCCGGGCTTCCTCTTCATGACGGCCAATGGAGTACTTTACTTAAATCCAGAGTATTATGGTCTGAATTTTTATACAGAAAAGGGATTACCTCCAATGTTTTATATTCCGGGAATGCCGTATATACTCCTTGGATAGAAGGCTCATCAATGGCTTTATATGCAAATCAATTAGGGATTAACAGCGACCATATCCTAATTGATACTATGGCAGAACACAGCACTGAAAATTTATTTTATGGTTATCAAGTAGCAAAGCAAAAAGGTTTCAAAACGATTGCGGTTGCTTCTGACCCATTTCAATGTGAAATGCTGAAAAAATTTGCCAGGGAAAATTTCAAAGAAACTATTTATTTTCTTCCTATTATTTATGACAGCATCAGAAATAAAATGCAGCTGGAATTTACAATTGACACCTCTATAACGAAGAGGCTGAATTTTATTTCATTAGAAACCCGCGGTTATAGGGAACGATTGAAGGGAACAAGAGGTAAGCTTATAAAGAAAGATTAAAACAAAAATCACAAAATAAGAAGACGATTTATAAAGCGAATTTAATTTTAATAAACGCAATAAATTTACCAAAATATCAAGGTCCTAGTAAATAAGATGCCTGGCTTTTTAGCATTGTTTTAATGTTCAGTATAAAAGGCCGCAAAATTTTAAAATTATGATTTGATGTTTTGAAAATCGCAGTCCCGTTAATAATCTAGACTATAATGGCATAAGGCTTACACGGCTATTAATTTATTTTAAGTACACCTTTGTGGTTCAATTGAATTTATAAACAAAATCAAGATACGGCAAAATAAAATCATTCTGTCCGGGAATTGGGCGTATTCCAACAACCGAAAAATCCACACTTGTTCTTACTCCAGGCATAAATCGCAAACCAAGTGATAAGGCACCTGAATAAAAATTTTTCTTTTCATAAACAGACTCTGAAATCTGCTGGCCATCGGGAGCGTAAGAGATAATTTCTTTGTTATAACCAGCTCTCGGTATCAGCCAGTTCTCTGTAACAAGTGAAAGTTTTTTAGCAATTCTTGTCATTCCGTTAAGGGTAATAATCGGCATTGGTGTGCTTTTGTATACATTATTGAACTTGGCAAAACCATAGCCGGCACCAATGGTAACGTTATGTTCATATGAGCCATAAGTTGCAAGTCCATATCCAATTCCTGCACTTAAACCAAAACCGCTTATAAAAGATTGAGTGAACAATATTCCACCTCCCAGGTAAAAATTAGCCGCAACTTTAAAAGACACTTTTGGCGTAACATAGAATAACAACGGGATAACTACTCCGCCCCCAATAGTAATATTGTTTGTTATGCCCACATTAACGGAATTGGCAAGCAGGTATGCATTCTGATAATACCCTTCCTGCTTTTTTAACGGTATTGCACTGGGAGCAAAAAAATAGCGCGTAGCGTTGGGGTTAGCAAACCATGAACTGCCCCTCCGGTTCACGTAAGTATTTGCCAAAGCAATTTTTGAAATCGTATTGGATTGTATTTCAAAAGTTCCCATAATCACTGATCTTATTGTAAGAATCCCTCCAGAAAACCCCATAATTTCACCAAAATATGAGGTTCCATTTACAGTTTCAATGATGGTATTTTTTTCAATGCTGCTTATTTCAAGATTTTTTATTTGATTCCTTTCAATACTAATATGTCCCGCATTGAAATCATTTATCACTATTCTATCAGCTGCTTCACTCTCAATAATGCCCCAAATCCGCGTTCCATCATTAAGAAACGCAGCGACAATCTGAAACTTCACAGAATCAGCTGAGACACTATGAAATTGAATTTTTATACCTGTTGTACCATTTAGACAGTAACTGTAAAAAACAAGCAAAAGCAATATGAAACGAACACGCAAAATCATAAGTCAAATTTAATCTCAAATAAGAATAAATACAACGTTGTTAAACACCTATACAAATGAGTTTAATCATAGAAAAGCACCAACTGAAATAATCAATTAATTGATAACCCGCCATGAGGGGAAAATGTATCATCAGGTTGCCGGAAACTTAGTGATTTGAAATGAAAATTGATGGCAAAATAAAAACTGATATAAAGTTCGGAAAAGGAATATATTTTAGACTGGTATTGAAAAATATTAAATGTCGGACAAAATAATTTTCAAAAATAATTTAAAAACAAAGCCGGCTATATCATTAATGAACACACCGGTCTTAACCAAAATTTTCAAGGTCTCTTAAATTATGTGCGGTTTTTTTAATACCTTGATTTAATACTAAAAAAACGTGAAAGTGGTTAGAATCTCGGAACTTGCCCACTTGGCATGTTTTTAGTCAAAAAATTGTGTAATTACGGTTCAAGGTATATATTTATAAAATCTTTTCAGAAAAAAAACACAAACAATCCAGAGCAAACCTTAATTTATTATAAATAGTGAATCTTTTAAAATTTTAAATGCATGAAAATTATTTATAACAAAATATTTTTGGAACACGATACAGGAAGCGCCCATCCTGAAAACAAGAAAAGACTGGAAGCTTTCGAACTTTTGGCAGAAACCAACATTAAGAGCGCTGAACAGTACCTGGAACTTGTACATACAAAACTTTACATTGAACAGGTTAAGCAAGCAAGTTCAGGAAGCAGGATGCTTGACGCCGATACACTGACTTCCAAAAACAGCTTTAAAGCAGCAGTCTATGCTGCTGGTGCAGCAATTTTGGCTTCGCAAAGTAATGATTTCGCATTGGTAAGGCCGCCTGGCCATCACGCGCATTCCGATTACGGAAGCGGATTCTGCTTGTTCAACAATATTGCAATTGCTGTAAAAAAACTCGTAAAAGAAGGCAAGCGTATTTTCATTTTAGATATTGACGGTCATTTGGGAGACGGCACACTTGAACTATTTTATACTTCAGACAAAGTTTTATTTTGGTCGCTGCATCAGTATCCCGCTTTTCCTGGAGGAGGTTATGTAGATGAGATCGGAACTGGAAAAGGAAAAGGGTATTCCATTAATGTTCCATTGCCGCCAAAGAGCGGAGATGATATTTATATGAATGCCATTAATAATTTTATGACAGTTGCTGAACAATTCAAACCAGATATAGTCGCGGTGTCTGCAGGATTTGATGCCCACCAGTATGACCCATTACTTCAGCTGCGCTTAACTCTTAACACGTATTATAATGTCGGACATTTGTTACAAAGCAAGTTCAAAAATATTTTTGCTGTTTTGGAAGGGGGATATAATTTGGAATATTTACCTAAATGTGCATTAAATTTCATTGCAGGCATAAATAATCAATCAATTCCATATACAAAAAATTTAACAATTTCCCAAAACGATGTAATCAAAGAATATGAAAAACGAACAAAGAGTTTGATCAAACATCTGAGTCCATATTGGAAGTTAGATGATTACAATTGGGAATAAATTGAAGTCTGATAAAATGCTGTTAAAATTTATTATTTCTTTGCACGCATGCTG
>CAISYK010000198.1 GCA_903889605.1 uncultured Bacteroidota bacterium | reverse complement strand
TCAAGAGAGTCACAGAAAATAAAGGAAAAAGAACAGCAGGAACAGACAATATCCTGTGGAAAACCCCAACAGTAAAGTACAAAGCCGCCAAAACCTTATCTCGAAAGAATTACAAAGCCCAACCATTGCGCAGGATTTATAGGGTCAATCTCATATCGTGGGGAATAATTATCTTTCGGGTACAATAAAAAGCACTCAAAATGGATTACAAAGAATTAATAAAACACATATTACCTAAAGATTTATTAGAATATTTTGAGGTAATAGATATGAAAGAAATACCATCAAGTAAGAAACAGGAAGAACATTATCTAATTAAACTCGAAGAAATCAACACCTTGCCTTCAGGTTATAATTTAGAGGATTATGAGTCAAAAGGATTTTATAAACCACGTTTAATTCAAGATTTTCCATTACGAGGAAAGGCTGTTTATTTGGAAATACACCGAAGGCGCTGGCGAAATAAAACGGATAAAAGAAACATTCATAGAGATTTTACAATGATTGCAGAAGGCACTAAATTTACCAAGGAGCTTTCTGATTTTTTAAAACAATCATATTGATAATAGAGCGGATGCCATAAGCACAGTAGCTTATTATCATCAAGTTTCAAAAAAGAAGTTGTATCGTTCTTACAAACATAAAACGAGCAATTATCAAACATGGGAACAAAAAATACATGCAAAAGAATATTTGTTGTACCCAGAAAACATAAGCCCACATTTAAGTATAGATGAAGTATCCTTATCTAAAGGAGAACTATATACGTTCGTAACCTCTAAAATAGGTAAAGGAAAGAAGGGGACAATCGTTGCAATGATAGCAAGTACAGAGGCTATTAAAATAATAGAAGTATTAGGAAAAATAGCTTTATCTAAACGATTGGAAGTAAAAGAAATAACATTGGACATGGCAAACAATATGGCATCTGCCGCACGAAGTAGCTTCCCTAATGCAAGTATAGTAACGGATAGATTTCATGTAGTAAAACTTGTTTTAGAGGCACTACAGCATGTAAGAATTAAATACAGATGGGAAGCAATAGAACAGGAAAATCAGGCAATAAAAAAAGCAAAGAAAAATGGAGAAAAATATCAGCCAGAAGTTTTAGCTAATGGAGATATGCTAAAACAACTGTTAACACGAAGTAGATATTTATTATTTAAACACGAAACAGACTGGACAATAACCCAGCAGCAAAGAGCAACAATCCTCTTTAGTAGATACCCTCTACTGCAAAAAGCCCATCAATATGCTGCACAATTTAGAAACATATATGAAAATCATGATGTTGTAAATGCAAAAAAACAATTTATAGAGTGGATAGCGAAAATAAAAAACGATTCCGTGTTGACCGAATTTAATACCGCAGCAAGATCAATTGGTTATCATTTAGAAAATATTTTAAACTTCTTTACAAACAGAAATACGAATGCTAATGCTGAATCATTTAACTCTAAAATAAAATTATTCAGAGCTAATCAAAAAGGAGTTAGAGACGTCTCATTTTTTTTATTTAGACTTGAAAAATTATTTGCATAAAAGGAACTTGTCCCCACGATATAAGACTGAGCCACAGTACGCTCCAATAGAGCTAAACAAAATTATAACCCGAAAAGTGGACTGTATAAAGAAACAGAATTTCCCCTTTTTTGAATGAAAAATTGTTTGTTAAGAAACCTTTTTTCAGTTAAATTATAAGTGACAATTTATAAACTCGAATAAAGCAGCAATAATTTCCATCAATAATTTCATTGATTTTGTCAATACATTAAAACAATGGATTAACCTTTTGGACTATCTAAAAAGCCCTGTCAACGAATACATAGGACAAACAGGCTCAAAGTCGAATATTTTTGACAAAAAACAAAAAAAACTAAATCTGAAAATCATGAAAACCAAATTACTTAAAAACCTGAAATTATTTTTGTTATTTATTGCTTGTTCTTTTATTCAGAACATTTCTTTGGGGCAAAGTCCGCCTAACTTAGGAGCAACCTCCAGCTTTGCGCTATTTACAGCAGTTGGCGCATTTAGTAATATTGGAGCAGCAACAAACGTAACAGGCGATGTTGGTACTAATGCAGGTGCATTCAATGCATTTCCTCCAGGAACATTAGTTGGAAACCAACATGTGGCAGATCCAACTTCAGCACAAGCTGCGACAGCTGTGGCTGCAGCATACAGCTATTTGTTCGGACTCACTTGCGATAGTATTATTGGAGTTACATTAGGGAATGGTCAGGTTCTTACACCGAAGGTTTACTGCATCGGAGCTGCTTCAACATTAAATGGAGTTTTAACTTTAAATGGGCAGGGAGATCCTGATGCTTTATTTATTTTCAAGATTAACGGCGCTTTATCGACAGCCACTTTCTCCAACATTAATCTGATTAATTCAGCATCGTTGTGCAATGTGTTTTGGCAAATAAACGGAGCTTTCAGTTTAGGAGATAGTTCTGTTTTCAGAGGCAATATAATTGCCAACGGACAAATCGAGTTATTGGAAGGCTCTTCTCTTTTTGGCAGAGGACTTTCAAAGGCGGGAGCTATTTTACTGCATAATAATTTGGTGGGTGTTGGAGTGCAGCCAGCGGCAACTATAACACCGGGGGGGACTACAACTTTCTGCTCTGGAGATTCAGTAACCTTGAGTGCATCGGTATCAAATGGCGTAGGTCCATTTTCTTATTTATGGAGTCCGGGAGGGAAAACTGATTCTTCTATAACGGTTTCACCAACGGTAACCACTTCTTATATTGTTTCTGTAACGGCAGCAAATGGTTGTGCATCCGGCAAGGATACCATTGCAGTAACAATTACTCCAAATGATAATGCTTCATTTAGTTATTCATCTTCTACATTTTGCCAAACAGGAACTGACCCAAGTGCATCAATAACCGGATTAAATGGAGGTGTATTTTCATCAACAACCGGTTTAGTTTTCCTAAATACTTCAACAGGTTTAATTGACTTAAGTGCCAGTACTCTCGGAACCTATTCTGTAACTTATACAACCAACGGACCTTGTCCTAATACCAGTATTGTCATCATTACAATTACCACATCTCCTGATGCTGCTTTTAGTTATGCCGGATCTTATTGTTCAAGCGCTGCAAACCCATTTCCAACATTCGGCACAGGTGCAAGCGCAGGGGTTTTCAGTTCTACAACTGGATTAGTGTTCGTGAGCACTTTATCAGGTCAGGTGAATTTATCAGCAAGTACTCCTGGTACATATACTGTTACAAATACTATTGCAGCTGACGGAAGCTGCACCGCAGCTTCTGCTGCAGATACTATAACTATTAACCCTTTACCAAATGCTGATGCTGGGATAGATAAAGTATTAACCTGTACATCAGCATCAATCTCTTTAAGCGGTTCTTCATCCACTGCTGGAGCAGCATTCAGCTGGGCAGCCAGCGGCGGAGGACATATTGTTTCCGGTAATTTAACAGCAACACCAATAGTTGATGCAGCAGGAGTTTACACACTTACAGTAACTAATCCTGTAAACGGATGTACTGCAATAGATACAGCCAATGTAACATTGAATAATACTGCATCAAATGCAAATGCCGGTCCTGATAAAGTATTAACCTGTATAACAACATCTATAGCATTAAGCGGTTCATCATCCACTGCCGGAGCAGCATTCAGTTGGGCAGCGAGCGGCGGCGGAAATATTGTTTCCGGTGGCAACACAGCAACACCAACAATTGATGCAGCAGGTATTTATACATTGACTGTTACTAATCCTGCAAACGGATGCACTGCAACGGATGCAGCTAATGTAACATTGAATAACACTCTACCAACTGTAGATCTCGGCAATGATACAACTTTTATGAATTGTCATGCACTTCCATTCATATTGGATGCGGATAATCAGGGTGCGGCTTATCTTTGGAACACTGCAGAAACAACTCAAACTATTACCGTAAGTACTTCAGGAATTTATTATGTGGAAGTAACTAATTCAGGGGACTGCACTGCATCGGATACTATCAATGTAACTATCATCAATAATAACATTGATATTGATCTGGGTGCAGATACAACGGTTTGTGAATGTATTTTATTGGATGCATACACTCCGGGTGCTTCCTACCTATGGAGCACTGGAGGAGAATACCCGATAAAGAACGTTTGCACAACAGGAACATATTGGGTAACAGTGAGCAATGGAACATGCACAGATTCAGACACAATTCATATTACTGTAAATTCTCCTCCTGTGGTTGATCTGGGAAATGATACAATATTATTAGTTTTCGGCACGTTAACACTTAATGCTGGAAATCCTGGAGCTTCATATTTGTGGAGTACAAATGAAACAACACAGACAATAACTGTATCTGTATCCGGCCAATATTACGTTACTATTACCAATGCGTTTGGCTGTACAGCAAGCGACACAATAAATGCGGATATCCCAATTGGAATCAAAGAGAATGCTGCAGCTGATCTTCGCGTGAATGTTTCTCCGAATCCTAGCTGCGATAAAACCTTTGCACTTTCTTTCGATATAATAAAGAAAACAGATGTTGAAATAAAGATCAGGAATGTACTTGGTAGAGTTGTATATTCAGAAAAGTTAGAAAAATTTTCCGGACCATATCATAAGATGATCACATTGAAAGATATGGCTGGAGGAATTTATTTTACTGATATTTATGACGGTACACAAATAAGTACCACCAAAATAATTTTAGACTAAGTTGTTTGAAGAATAAAATTAAAACCCGGCAGAGATAAAAAATCTGCTGGTTATATAAACATCAGTGGGTTAAAACAAAAAAAAGTGTGTTTATTAAACACACTTTTTTTGCTGAAAATTATCGATTTTATTTCGTCAGATTCAAAACATATTGAATTAAAACAAAGCATATTTATAACTTTTACTGCCGTGATATGCTGAGAAAAATATATCATAAATTATTTT
>CAISYK010000197.1 GCA_903889605.1 uncultured Bacteroidota bacterium | reverse complement strand
CAAAATTTTAAAAAAAGCTCTGTAAAAATCAGTAGAATTCATTCCGCTGATTTTACCAGTCCAGATGTAAGCTCTGATAGATCAGGAACCGATAATGATGCTGATAAAAGCGTTAAAAGGAAAACGCCGGCAAAATCAAAATTGGACGTTGATCCGGATTCAACCGGAATAGATACAAAAGCAGATAAAACTAAAAAAGAGGCATTTCCGAATAAACCCAAATATAAATAGTATAAGACAAGTAATATAGTTTGTTCAATAAAGCTTCATTACCTGGCAGCCCTCATTTTCAGAAATACTGATAAATACAATAAATTGTAATCTCTTTTATTTAATAAACATTATAAACAATTAAAACTAAAAAAATGGAAAATTCAAACAACACGCCAAAACTAATCGGCGCATTATTATTGGGCGCTGCTGTAGGCGGAGCTCTGGGAATCCTTTTTGCACCTGCTAAAGGGAGTGTAACACGTAAAAGAATTTCAGGCAGATCGGAGGACCTTACGGATGCAATGAAGGAAAAATTTAATGACTTTCTGGAAGAAATTAAAATTGAAGCCGAAGCGGTTAAAGGTAAAACGCATGAGTTTATGAGTGATCATGAATTCATTAAAGATGGTAAAGCCAGTAAATCTGAAAAGTTGAAGTAATACAAATATTTGCTTTTATAATATGAAGCATTATTTAGCTGAACTATTTGAAGCAGGGATGAAAATCCCTGCTTTTGTATTTTATTTTGGCCAATGCTTATACTTGAAAATGGCTTTATAATAAATGCCGAAATGTGGGAATAATGTAAGATAATTCGGAAGTTATGTAACAATTAAACTCATTTGTGTGAATACTTTTGTGCAGGAAAATTAATTCTCATTTAATCTGTAAAATCATGAAAAAATTCCCATTTATTATAATTAGCTTAATCCTTGTTTTCTCTTCCTGTGTTTCAAAAAAGAAGTTATTAAGTGAACAACAAAAGGTGAAAAATCTTCAAACTGACAGTATAAGTGCTTTTGCAAGTTTGAAAGATTGTAATTTGAGAGCGTCGAATTTGGCAAAAGAAAAAGGACTGCTGCAAAAAGAAAGCGGCGAATTGCAAAAAGACCTGTCAAGTCTTGCTTCAAGTTCTCAGTTGACAATTGAAAACTCTAAAATGACAATTGCAGAACAAGCCAAAAGATTAAAAGACCTCCAGACATTAATTCAATCACAAAAAGATATTGTAAATAAACTTAAAAAAACTGTGGCCGATGCTTTGATCAATTTTAAACCAGATGAGTTAAGTGTTTCTATAAAAGACGGAAAACTATATGTTTCACTGCAGGAAAAATTATTGTTCAAATCAGGAAGTGCTGTCGTTGACCCTAAAGGAAAAGAGGCATTGAAATCTTTAGCTGCAGTTCTTAATACAACCCAAAACATAAGTGTAATGATTGAAGGACATACAGACAATGTGCCAATGAAAGGTAAATATGAAGACAATTGGTCATTGAGCACGGAAAGAGCAACCTCTATAGTACGTATACTTACAAATGACTATAAAGTTGATGCGCACAGTATTATTGCCTCCGGCAGAAGTGAGTTTTATCCGGTTGCTGATAATACAAGTGTAGAAGGAAAAGCGAAAAACAGAAGGACAGAAAT
>CAISYK010000196.1 GCA_903889605.1 uncultured Bacteroidota bacterium | reverse complement strand
CTGCTGAATGCAGTGCCCTGCAGTGCTCAAAAACAAACAAAAAAAGATTTAGAAAATAAAAAAAAACAATTGCAGAATGAAATAGAATACACGAACCAATTGCTTGCCGAAACAAAGAAAAATAAAAAACATTCCTTAAGCCAATTAATTGCTTTAAATGAAAAAATAAAAAAGCGTGAAGAGTTAATAGCAGTTGTTAACGATCAAATTGGCGGGCTTAATCGTCAGATAAGTCAAAATAATGAATCTATTAAAGGGCTTCAGAATAATTTGACAAAGCTTAAAGCTGAATATGCAAAAATGATTTACTATGCATATAAAAATCAGGATGCTTACAGCCGTTTAATGTTTGTTTTTGCTGCTAAAGATTTTGAGCAGGCATTTATGCGTTTAAAATATCTTCAGCAATACAGTGACTATAGGCATAAGCAAGCCGAACTGATTATAAAAACAAAAAAAAATCTTAATGAAAAAGTTCAGGACTTAGAAACAAAAAAATCTGATCAGCGTGTTTTGTTGACGAGTGAACAAACCGAGAAACAAAATCTTACTTCAGAAAAAACTGAAAAAGAACAAGTGTTTTCGCAGCTGCAGGAACAGGAAGGCAAGCTCAAAAAAGATTTAGAAAAAAAGAAAAGAGATGCCGAAAAACTGCAGCAGGCTATCCAGCGGGTCATTCAAAAAGAGCTTGAAAAACTGCAGAAAGAAGCTGAAACACAAAATAAACCTAAACCAGAAAAATTAGTTTTAACTCCGGAATCGCAAAAGCTCTCTAATTCATTTTTAAGTAATAAAGGCAAACTCCCTTGGCCCGTTGTGAAAGGTATTATTAGTGAACATTTTGGGGTTCATCCGCATCCTCTTATGCCTAATATCGACATAAATAATAACGGCATTGATATTACTACAAGCACAGGAGCTTTGACACGTGCTGTTTTTGACGGAGATGTTAAAGCTGTGGTAAATATACCCGGGTCTGGTCAATTTATTTTACTTAGGCACGGCGAGTTTTTGACCATATACTCAAACTTAAAAGATGTATACGTAAAGGTGGGAGACAAGGTAAAGACCAAAGACAATATCGGTTCTATTTTATTAGATGATGATGACTCTAAAACAGTTTTGCATTTTGAAATATGGAAGGGACAAATAAAAATGGATCCTGAAAGCTGGTTGTTTAGAAATAATTAGAGTTATCTCATAATGTGATCCTCAAATAAATCCGCATAGTCTTCGGATTTAAAATAATAATGACAGCTTAAAACTTTCTTTAACCCATTAATAAACCGGATAAAATTTATGATGCAGGGCAATGCATTTTTTATTATGGTTAAACTGTTTTTATATGCTTTTTTTATCTTAACAATGCCTCAGAATAAAAACGTTATGGATAATTCATTAATATGGATACAGCTTAATGAAATCACCTGGAAAAAGGATAATAACTGGGCAGGGGAGGGTTATACGTTTTGTGAAACAACTGACGGCACAAAACGCTGCGTAACTCAGGTATACGGCAGCGGTGTATATGTTGTAAGTCCCCTCACTTATTATAAAGTGGATATTATAAATGATACCATTCAGCTATTGCTTAATAAGGCGTCAACACAAGCTGCTCATGATTATCAAGTAATGGAAATACTTGTATTAAGCAACGGTGTTTTGAAAACGGCTGATGGAAAAGCCTCATTCGTAATATTCTCCCAAACCCCTGTTATTTATGATATTAAATATCCATCTTCAGGAAAAAAGATATCAGTGGAAGAGTTGAAGAAACATCTGGAATAATAATCCAATGTCGTTTAGTTAAGAAAAATAAAATGCCAACGCCATTTCTCGACTCCGCTCGACATGGCTCAATCCGAGCATGTTTTGCTGCGTTGTCATGTTGAGCCTGTCGAAACATGCGGGCCGGCTTACGCACACTCTTCTACAAGCTCAGAGTGACATCTGTACTTCGACATTTTGCCCCTTAGTCTGACTACGGGCGATGTTTGAGCGGAGTCGAGAAAGCGCGAAGGGATTAATTTAGAAATATAACCTAAACTAAACTAAACGACATTGAATAATAATCATGAAAAAAATAATTCCAAGTGTATTAAATGGAAAATTGCATACTGCAGAATTGGAAAAATTAAATTAATGCGCCTCCAGCCAATTTCTTCCAACACCCATACCAACTTCCATAGGAACATTTAAAGATGGAATCGCATTTTTCATGCGGTTTTCAATAATTGGTTTTACTATTTCCAGTTCATCAATCCACACATCAAATACTAATTCATCATGCACCTGCAGCAGCATTTTTGATTTTAAATTTTGAACTTTAAAATCGTTATGAATGTTAATCATAGCTATTTTAATCATATCGGCAGCGCTGCCCTGAATTGGTGCGTTAATGGCGTTGCGTTCAGCAAAACCGCGTACATTATTATTGCTGGAATTTATGTCGCGCAGATAACGCCTGCGCCCCATAATAGTTTCCACATAGCCTTTTTCTTTAGCAATTTCAATGCTTGCATCCATATATGTTTTGATGCCTGGATATTTTGCAAAATAATTTTCGATAATTTCAGCAGCTTCTTTACGAGGGATATTTAACCGCTCAGAAAGTCCGAAAGCTGATATTCCATAGATGATTCCGAAGTTTACCATTTTCGCATTCCTCCGCATATCAGAAGTTACGTCCTCTAAGTTAACGTTATAAACCTTTGCTGCCGTGGCTTTGTGTATATCCTGGCCTGATTGGAAAGCTTCAATCATTCCGGCATCTTTACTCAGCTCTGCAATAATGCGTAATTCAATTTGTGAATAATCGGCAGAGAGTAAAATATAATTTTCATTTCTTGGAATAAATGCTTTCCTGATTTCCCTCCCTCTTTCAGTACGAATAGGGATATTCTGCAGATTCGGATTGTCGGAACTCAAACGCCCTGTAACAGCCACCACCTGATTATATGATGTATGGATGCGTCCGGTGCGCGGATTTACAAGTTCAGGTAATGTATCAACGTAAGTGTTTTTTAATTTCACCAATTCACGGTAGTCTAAAATTTTTCCAACTATCTCGTGCTTGGCAGTCAGCTTCACCAATACCTCTTCACCTGTTGCATATTGGCCGGTCTTAGTTTTCTTTGGTTTTTCAACGATGCGCAGCACCTCAAATAAAATTTCACCAACTTGTTTTGGTGACGATACATTAAACGGAGTGCCGGCCAGACGCTGAATTTCTGTATCCATAACTAAAATATCTTTTTTTAATTCAACGGATAATTCGTTCAGTGCATTTTTATCTAATGCAATGCCTTCCGCCTCCATATCAGCTAAAACAGGGATAAGCGGAATTTCAATTTCTTCAAATAATTTTTTTGTGTGAGCATCATTCAGCATCGGATCAAATATGTTTTTGAGCTGAAATGTAATATCTGCATCTTCGCCTGCATACTCTTTAATTTCTTCTATCGGCACGCTGCGCATTCCCAACTGGTCTTTCCCTTTTTTACCAATTAGCGTTTCAATAGATACGGGAGAATAATTTAAATATGTTTCGGCCAGTACATTCATATTGTGCCGCATTTCAGGCTGTATAAGGAAATGCGCTACCATAGTATCAAATAATTTTCCTTTTATTTCAATATCGTAGCGTTTTAATATGGCAATATCAAACTTTATATTTTGTCCGATTTTAAGAATGTTTTCATTTTCAAACAAGAGTTTAAACTCATTCACTAAAGCCTGTGCTTCATCAAAATTGTCAGAAAAAGGTATATAATAAGCTTCTGAAGTTTTATATGAGAATGACATACCTACCAGCTCTGCCTGGTTAACATCAAGGCCGGTAGTTTCAGTATCAAAACATATTTCAGGCTGCATATTAAGTTCAGCAATCAATAGTTCACGCTTTTCTTTAGTGTCAACTAAATGGTAAGTATGCGGTACATCCACGATTTTTAAAAGTGAAACATCAGAACGTACAGATTCTGCTGTTCCTTCAGTGCTGACCAGATCCTGCTCTATGGTTATTATTTCGACCTCCTCTGCAGCGAACATGTCAACCTGGTTGGGATTTATCTTTTTTGCCGGCTGGCTTTTAAGTTTTTGTGTCGCTTCCGCAGAGTTAATACCGACAGAGGCTGCAGGCAGGGCAGGGGAGGAGCTTTGCAGTCCCATTTGCTCAGCTAATCTTCTGAACTCGAGTTCATAAAACAGTTCTTTAAGTACCTCTCTGTTTGGTTCTTCCATTTGCAAAGCCTTTTCATCGAAATCAATCGGAACATCGCAGATAATGGTAGCAAGCCATTTCGATTGAATCGCTTTGTCAACGTTTTGTTCAACCTTTTCTTTCAGTTTACCTTTTAATTTATCTGTGTTTTTCAGCAGATTTTCAATGCTTCCGAAATCTTTTACAAGCTGAATGGCAGTTTTTTCGCCTACTCCGGGGATACCTGAAATGTTATCCACCTTATCACCCATCAATCCTAAAATATCAATTAACTGATTTACATTTTCGATATCCCATTTTTTACATACTTCTTTAACGCCCATTATTTCTATTCCATTTCCCATGCGCGCAGGCTTGTAAATAAAAATATTCTCGGAAACCAGCTGCCCGAAATCCTTGTCAGGAGTCATCATATAGGTTGTAAAGCCAAGCAGTTCTGCTTTTTTAGCAAGAGTCCCAATAACGTCGTCGGCTTCGTAGCCGTTTGAATATAACACAGGAATATTGAAGCCGTCTATCAATTTAATTATGTAAGGAATAGATGCAGAAAGATCTTCCGGCATTGCTTCGCGGCCTGCTTTATATTCAGAAAATTCAACGTGACGTACAGTTGGTTCCGATGTGTCAAAAACTACGGCAATGTGCGATGGCTTTTCTTTTTTCAGGACTTCCATTAAAGTGTTGGTGAAACCCAATACAGCCGAAGTGTTTACGCCTTTTGAATTGATGCGGTGGTTGTTGCTGAATGCAAAATATGCGCGGTAAATAAGTGCAAAGGCATCAAGTAAAAAGAGTTTTTTATTGTTTTCTGACATTATATTTTTGAATTATATTATTTATTAATGTTTGGTGAAATAGCAAGCCATAAGAGTTTTGAATGATGGTTTACATGTTAAATCGAGCCTTATTTTTGCGTTGATTTTAAAAATAATTTTATTTGGGCGTTTCCCTTTCTACCTCACCACCTTCCCCTCTCCAAATGGAGAGGGGTGTCCGAAAGGACGGGGGGAGGTTGAAAGGGTCGGACTTTCCGCTTCAATCTTTTTATTCGTTCCTCACAAAAAGGATTTTCGCTGCAATCCCTAACGCAGCATTTGCATTGAAAGCCTTACCTGCATTTATATCCATGAGGGCGACCACCCAAAGGTGCGGTAAATATTCCATGCAAACTTTAGTAAAGTTAATCAATATTATTTTTTTAATCGAGAACAATTTAATTATTTAACAAAGGTTTTGAAGAATGTTTATTAAATTTGATAAATAATATTTTCCCTTGAAAAGATACCCGCATCTTATTTTTTTATTCGCTTCATTCTGTATTATTAGTTTCAGCGAATGCTCACAGAAAAAAACAATTCCGGTTGTTTTATTTGCTAATCCTGAACATGTAAATGAAGAAGTTTCGCAATTAATAGATGAACAGTTTAGTGCTTTTGATACGTCTAAAACCCTTGTAATTGAGAAGGACAGCCTTTTCGCATCCAAATTGATTGCTGCATATTACAAGCAAAACAATTTTAATGCAGTTTGGTCTGATAAAGGCGTACATAACAAACAATGCGACTCTCTTTTATCCTTGTTGTTTAATGCGGAGGATTATGGTTTGATTCCCAGTGATTATCATTACTGTAAAATCGAATATTTGATCGAAAATGTAAAAGACTGCAAAACGAAAAAATTCGACGCGGTAAAAATTTTGAAAGCCGACATGCTTTTAACGGATGCGCTGTTTTCATTAGCGGTGCATGTCAACAAAGGAAGGCTGAATATTGATAGTTTGAATCGGGAATGGAAAGCAGCGCAGGTAATTATGCCCTTACACATCGAAGGCGGTAAGAATATTACGCTGGTTAGTCTTTTAAATGATGCAGTGAAGCATAACACAATCCGCAGTGCAATTGATTCATTAGAGCCCAATAATAGTCAATACAAGGCACTGAAACTGGCCCTGAAAAATTTTAAATCAGAATTTAAATATTCCCGTTGGGATAGTCTTGCCTCCCGTGAATCTGATACTTTAACTTTTAATAAACGTTTGAAAAATCGCCTTACAGCCAGTCATGATTATGCCGAAATACCAGGTAATTCAGATTCAATAAATCTGATAAGGGGAATTAAAAATTTTCAATTACGGCATAATCTAACCGAAGACGGAAAAATAGGGAAGCTTACTTTTAAAGCTCTGCAGAGTACAAAACAGGATTATATAAACCAGATCGAAATGAATATGGAGCGCTGGCGTTATTATTATACTCCTAAGGAGAAACAATTTGTTTGGGTAAATATTCCGAAATATGAGATGCGTGTTTTTGAAGATGATACATTGGTAATGAAATCCCGCGTTATTGTTGGGCAGCCCGACCATCAAACTCCGCAGCTGAAAAGCACTATACGTTATTTTTTAATATACCCTTATTGGACTGTACCTCTTACTATCGCTACTAAAGAACTATTACCAATTTTAAAACGTGATCCATCTTATATTAACAAAAAAAACTTTGAAGTATTTGACAGACATAACAGATTAGTTGATACACTTATTAACTGGAAAAGATATAATAAAGATTATTTCCCATGGAGACTGCGGCAGCGAATGGGTGATGATAATTCACTGGGAATTTTAAAGTTTAATTTCGAAAATAAATACGGCGTATACCTGCACGATACAAATAACCGCAGATTATTTAGCCGCGAAATGCGCGCCATGAGCCATGGGTGTGTCCGTTTGGAGAAATTTATGGATTTTGCCGAATTCCTTATTCGTGACGACAAACGTAATTATCCTTTAGATTCATTAAAAATGGATTTACTAAAAGAAGAGCAAAAATACATGTATATCAAAAAGCCCATACCGATATATATCCGCTACTTTACTGCCGAAGCTGAGGCTAATAATGAAGTGTTCTTTTTTATTGATGTTTATAATCGTGATGCTAAGATGCTGAAAGCGTTGAATTAGGAAAATTACGGTGAAGCAGATATTAGTTGATAGACTAAAATAACACCAGCAATGACAACTAAGCTTATAGCAATAAATAAAAATACACCTTACTGTATTTTTATTTATGGTTTTTTACAATCACAAAATTTATACTTATTACGGCAAGATGCCTACTAATAAAAGGCACGAGTTGAAAAAACTCGCCCCTGCTTACCGCAGCAGCACTCGCGCCTGCCGGGTATTTGGCATTTTTTATTTATAATATATTTTTTTGCAGTCCTCAACTAATTTGGTTGATTTTGAAAGTTCATTACTTGCTAAATCTAAATTTAGTGAGTTTATTTTATTTATTACTTCTAAAGCTATAGCTTTAAATTCAGGTGCATTGTTCACTTTTTCTAATATTTTATTACAATGATCTTCAGATTTTTTACTCTCAAAAGAAGGGCATTTTGTTTTGTCAATTTCCAATTTAATCATCATTAGAATAAAAAATCTAATTTTTTTATATTTATGGTCAATTATGTTGGTTCTGAATAATTCTTCAAGTTTATAATAAGTATATGATGCCGTGTAATAAGGTAGCATTTTGTGATTATTGGAAAAAAGTTCTTTCCCGAATTCCTGAAATAATGCCCCAAAGTATCTAGTT
>CAISYK010000195.1 GCA_903889605.1 uncultured Bacteroidota bacterium | reverse complement strand
TTGAAGAACTTGCAGCCAAGGTTAAATTAATGCTTCCGTTTTTATTGTATAAGGCCATCAAATTATCAATATACTGTTTGAATGGCTCGTCATTCATATCTATGGACGTGACATTTGCTTTAAAATTCATCCTGAAATTCAGTTTATCAGTAGCGGCAAGCTGTTCTTTAACAACCTCAGCTGCTTTCACTGGTTTTTCTTTGACCGCGTCTCCTTTACCTGTTTTTGTATTTATATTATTAACTTTGGTTTTATCATTTTTCACATTGGAAACAACATCCGCAGGTTTAATATTATTTTCAGTAACATCCTTTTCTTTAATAACGGCGGCAACTATATTATCCGTTGGAATTACAGGGTTTGTTTTAACGCTGTCCTTTACATCATTTTTCACTATACTAACTACAGGAATAGAATCTGATTTAGTTACAGGAATAGAATCTGATTTAGTTATATTTTCTTTTACTATCGAAGTTGTATCGGCAGGAGGCATAAGGGAAGGCACTAAGCAAAATCTGTTTTCGCCTCCGTGGGGATTATGGCATTCAGTACAATTTTTACGTCCGATATTTCCATGTACCTTATTCGCTAATACCTGTTTAGCCTCATGGCAGAATAAGCATAAATCCTGCCCCCTGCGTGAAAGAAGTTTTGCGTTTGATGCCATGTGATGTTCGTGGCAGCCAAAGCAGTATCCTCCATTCAGAGGTCCGTGAAGAACTTTAAACTTTTTACTCCAATCGTCGTGGCAGGTATAACAAAGTTCTGGTACTGGCTTTATAAGCGCATTAGAAAAACCTTCGGCATGGCAGCTTTTGCATTTATCTTCCTCGTATGGTTTGTGAACGAAAACTGAAGGGACTGATGCCGTTGAAGAAGATGCGGCAATAACTCCTTTATCTGTGTTCAAACTATCAACAGAAGGCATGGTATTTTCAACAACAACCGGAGGGGCACCGTCAAATAAAAGCGCAAGCACTTTTTTTCCAGGAGTACAGCGCACTAATAATACCGAAACCAGCATTATTGTTAAAATAGCAGTAAATATACTTTTTGTGGAGTTAAATTTCATAACAATGTTTATTGACAAAAATTGAGGTAATAAATCATCATTTTAATGGCTTTTTGCAAATCCTGCCCAAAACTAAAAAAATATGCCAAATTAAAATATGACTTTTAGCATCTTTACTGAAAATATTAAAACAAATCTCCTAATTTTTTGCTGGTTAAAAGGCTGAAATTATATTATCAAATGATACTAATTTTTCAACCCGGTAAAAACTCCGTTAATTATACAATGTCATTTTGTTAAGGTTATACTTCTAATTCAATCCCTTCGCGTAGTTCTCGACTCCGCTCGAACTGACATCGCACTTGGTCATTTCGAGCGGAGTCGAGAAAGTGCGTAGGCATTTTATTTTTCTTAACTAAACAACATTGATTTCTAATATATTAAATTCTTTTCTTTGCTGTAAAAAAACACATAGCTGAAATAAACCTCAGCTTATTTTATTATAACAGCAGGTTTATTCTTAAGCTCAACACGGCCGTATACATTTATTAAATCAGGGCCATATTGACTGGTAACAAATACCAAATATTTTAAATCAAAACTATCATCAACATATTTTTGGAAATACGATAAATTATCATAATCAACCACAACTTTTGCCGGCAGTACTAATCCTCCCGGACCCAAATCATCATAATGCCCTGATAACGGCATTAATAACTGACCTTCTTTGTTAAATATCTGCACATTATCAAATGAAGCATCTACAGCAAATATATTAGCTTCTTTATCTACTGCTATACCTTTTATTTTAGAAAATGTTCCAGGCGAATCTCCTATAGAGCCAATGTCTTGAATAAATTTCCCATCAGTTGTAAATATCTTAATTCTAGAACACCCGAAATCCGATACATATACCTTTCCATCACTCACTGTAAGATTGGTAGGCATACACAAAAACTCTGGGGCTCCCTGTTCTGCCTCAGGAAAGGTATAAAGCAATTTATTTTCAGAATCATTGCTGTAAACATTTATTTTACTATTGGCGATATTTGCAACAAAAATCTTGTTGTCATAAACACATACATCGCTTGGTTTGTACTTTTCACCTACACTTTTTACATAATTTCCCAGGTTATCGAAAATAACTATTTCTAATCTTCCTGCATCTGCAACATATAAATATCCTTTTTCGTCAACATAACAATTAATTGGGGTCTTCAGTGCTCCTTTACCCCCCGGTTGAAAAAATGTAATTTTCTTTCTTTCAAGATCTATCACTTCCATCCCTCCGCCGTAATTATCGCATACATAAATTTTACCATTACGAACGGCCATACCGTATGGTTTGGTGAGTCTTTTTCCTTTTTCCTCCCCAAGCACAATTTTAGCAAAATATTTTTGCCTCCCGCCAATATCACTGGAGTTCGAAATTTTTGTTAAATATTGAAACCGCGCTGTTTCAGGGGCTTCCGGATAAACTACTAATTTGCTGAGTCCCGCATTTTTACGAGAAAATATATTACACGAACTCAATAAAGTTAAAGAAATAGAAATTATTAAAAGATAAGATCCTGCCCTTAAAAAGCGGTAAGGCGTATTTTTTATTCCAAATAGACGTTGCCCTAAACTTATGATTGATAGAGTTAGGTTATTGTCTGCATAATTTTTATGTTTTAGTATTTGCAGAATATTATTACGCCGCACATAAAACTTCTTTCCAGAAATTGCTGCCGGCGGATCAATAATTTTTGAAAACATACTATTATTCATAACATAAAATTAAAGGTTGAAAAAAGGGCGAAATAATTTCGCCCTCTAAATAGTGTTTTTTGCTTACGTTATTTTTTATGACAAGCAAGGCAAAGTACAGATCCTGCATTGTTCATACCTAATTGGTAACCTTGGCTGTTGCTGTGTGCACCATGGCATGAAGTACATTGTACTCTTCCGTCTTTCATCAAACTTGAAAGATATTTGGTACCAGGGCTGTATAAACTAGTACTTGTGCTGTAAGTCTGATATTTGTATTGGTTTGTTCTTGCACCAAAAGTAGTAGATGTACTGTAGGTATAAGTTATTCCGATAGGATGGTCGTTCGACAATTCAGTACCATCAGCACCGCCGATATTTGCACCGCCGCCATTGTAAGTCAGCATAGTTGTTGATCCGGTTTGTCCGCCGAAAGCACCTAAAGCAACAGAACCATCATGACATGACAAACACAATTTTGAAATTCCCAAACTTGCAGTTGTATTAGCAGCATCATAAACCTGTGCTGGGTTATCAAACTTATTGTGAAAAGTATAACTTACCGTGCTTAAAGTGTGGTTCCACAATGGTGCAAAAGTATTAGGAGTACCATCTCCCATAAGCGGTTTTGAATTGTGAGGAGTGTGGCATGGTTGGCAGATTTGCTGACCGTGTCCTGCATTGTCGTATGTGTTCCATGATTGGCTCGCAAAATGATGGGGCATTTTATTTACTGTTCCATCGTCAGCATTGTAACCTAATCCACCAGTTCCAATTTGTCCTGGCCCCAATGTTGTTTGTCCTACGCTTAATAGAGGTAATAATAACCCTAAAGAAGCTGTGATGATAATTTTTTTCATGATTTCTTAGTTTTCGTTAAATTTTTATTCCTTTAAATCGCCTCCGTGACAATTTCATGACACAAATGTAGATACTCGGTTTAAATTAAAATGTAAACAATCACAATAATAATTCTGTTTTTTGTTCGGAACAAACATGCGAAAACGCAGACAACCGTTTAGAGGCAGCACCAAACAGCAACTCAACACGCTTATTTACAGCACTTTGCGCAACATCAAAATTTTAACTTTATTTGTGATTTTGATGCAGTTTTTGGGTGACTAAAAACAGAAAACTGACA
>CAISYK010000194.1 GCA_903889605.1 uncultured Bacteroidota bacterium | reverse complement strand
TGATAGGGGGGGGTGTTGAAAGATTAACGTCTTCTGATACTAGGTTATAGCATGAGTAGTGATAAGTATATGATCTTAAATTGCCTAAAGATCTTCCCCAAAATTTTATAAGGAATAGTTCGCTGTCAAATTCAAAGGTGTCATTTCCTGCTGTATTGGCAGCGAGCCCCTTATTGTTAAGATTATACTGAACAGTATCTTTACCGGAATTCGAAGTTAATATAATTCTATCTGGATAGTAATTGTATTTTTTTATAGTATCAGAAAATGATTCAAAATGTTCAACGATAAAAAGCAGTCTTCCTTTGCTATCATAAATGAAAGAATCCCGACCTTCAAAAATCGTATCTGTTCCAGGATGTCCATAATATGTCGATTCTTCAGAAATTAGATATTCAGAAGTCGTTAAAGGGAAGCATGAACTATTTTCTGATTTATTGTTTTTGCTACAAGACCATAAGATAACCGAAATAAAAATAAGAAATTTAGTAAGTTCCTTAGCCGATGTAATTCTTCGCCTATTCTGGTTCATTTTTAGTTTGTTTATTTTTGAAGATAAGATTAGTCCAACTGCAAAACCACTTAAATGTCCTCCAATGTGAGCTGCATTGTCAATACCACCTTCAAGTTATTCTATTATCCTTTTCTTTACTTAATGATAAAGAAGCATAACTAATTATTATTTTACTTAATATTTGAATTTGAATTACGTCAACTCGTGGACCGGCCGGCATCAGTGACCACCTTCTGCCAATTTATTTTGACCACATTACAATGTTAGCAATCAATAAAATGAGATGGTCAAGTCGTTCCGGCGAAGGCTGGTCAAAGCCGGCGTTTCTTCCACATGGTCAATGATACCGGGGAAATTGTCATTCTATTTTTTCCCTAGCAGGAAAATAAAAGGTATACCTAATCGTTTTGCCCAATCATCTTCATTATGCCCTGTTTTTTCAAATACCATACTTTTAAAATTTTCGTCAGTATAGCCTTTATCCCGCATGATTTCATTAACAAAATTCTGATACGTGGCATACATGCTATCCATTTCTATTGTACCATGGTCCATGTATATTTTGTGTTCCATCGGTGAAGGAATGTTTTTTTGCAAATAAGTAAATGCCGAAAGCGGCAGTTCAAAGTTTCTTTTGGTTTCACTTATCCACGCAATTGAAAGACAGCCAGCCCCGTAAAACACATTTGGATATTCACATACGGCATACATTGAAATCATCCCTCCCATACTGGAACCTATTATAAAAGTAAATTCTTTCTCTGTTCTGGTGGAATATTTTCTGTCAATAGCTGGTTTTAGTTCTTCCACAATAAATTTTAAATAATTATCAGACTGCGGTTTATTTTGAAGATAAGCAGCTATAAATTCATTTTTAAAATTTTCGCTTAATGTGTTTAGATATTTTTGTGGAAAATACTCTGAATGTCGGAATTTTCCGTTATTCCAAACACCAACGATTATACAATCTTCAATTTTATGATTTTTAATCAATTGGGAAACTGTTTCATCAAC
>CAISYK010000193.1 GCA_903889605.1 uncultured Bacteroidota bacterium | reverse complement strand
TTAATATTTAGATTATTTCCCCTTTTTCAAAGAAATTTTAATAACTTAACAGCATTTTAATTGTTCTGTAAATCAATTCATTAGGATTTTAGCTCAACTCCCAGACATAAAAAATATTTAAACTTTTTTTATTCCGTTTTTTTTTTAATTTTACAACTTTGTTTTAAAGTTAATTAAAACAGCAGTTGCTGTAAGCTTTTTTCATAAATGAATGTTAGCTCCAAAGTTTAAATATTAACCTTAGGGCAGCTTAAAACAGTAATTAGTTTTTAGTGAATATAAAATTGAGAAAATCTGAGTTTATTTGATAATTCTTTAAGGAAGCATGGTCTTCTTTAAATTTTTTAATACAGAATACATAGTTTTTTTACACTTTTTTAATAAAAATTACATGAAAAACAGTATTTTTTTTGCATCCAAATTAAAATTAGTGATTGTATTAGCCGGCATATTTTGTTGTTTAATAACTATGGCTCAGGTTGGTGACAAATCTTATCTCAAGAAATCTAATCCTGATTCGGAAGCATATATTAATAATTTCATCCCAAATTCAAAATACGGTCTTGTTGTAACGCCTGCTAATTTGTCTGAGGCCCTTAAAAATCCAGCTGTATATAAAAGCGCGCGTTTTAGTAATTCAGGACTTACAGATTTTCCAGAACAGATTTTCCTTTTCCCTAATCTGGAAGAGATTGATATTTCCCAGAATAACATAAAGGTTCTTCCTTCAAGACTAAATGAGTTGAAGGATCTAAAAGAGCTTCATGTAAATAAGAATAGCCTCAAACATTTTGGTTCTGAAATCATTTCATGCAGTAAGCTTGAAGTTCTGCAGATACAGGGCAATCCTCTTGAAAGTATAAGCAGTGAAATAGGAAAAATGTCGGCCCTTAGGCAAATTACTATTGGTGAAATTGCAAGAAATTGTTCTGTCCCTAAAGAATTATGGAGTCTTGTAGATCTTACAAAAATAAAAATCACTCATGCGTATCTGACAGAAATACCCGTTTCTGTATCAAAGCTTAGGTATCTGATTGAGCTTTGCCTTGCAAACAATTCCATTTCAGAAGTTCCTGAAGAGTTATATACCCTTAAAAATATCACATACCTTAATCTTGGGTATAACAAAATAAAGACTCTGTCTTCCTCAATTAAAACTCTTGAAAATTTGGATTATCTTGGGGTTTATTACAATCCCCTGACTGCATTCCCTGAAGAAATAGGCAACTTGAAAAAGCTCTCTTTTTTAAGTTGTTGGAAGACAAGCCTTCCTGCATCTGAAATTGAGAAAGCGAGAAAAAAATTGCCGTTAACAAAAGTATTTGGAGCAGAAACTGATATTCATTGAATCGAGAATAAATCAATTATAAAAACTGGTGAATTTGACCTGTTCTTCTAAATAGAAAAATGAATTTTTTTAAATTATCAAATTAATATTTTACGATGAAAAATAAAATATACTTATTTCTGTCTTTTTCACTCTTCTTTATTGTAAATTCATTTTCACAAAATGTTACTGTAGAAGTTGATGGGGATAATTTGTTTTATAATGAACCTGGCTGTGCAGACTGCTGGGGAGATCCGGATCCGCGCTTCCGCGTTAAAGTTACTACTCCCAGCGGACCTTATAGTTGGAATGTTGATCATGATGAAGTTTGCGGTTGGACAGGGGACAATAATTTTAATTGGGTTGCTCCTCAAACACAGTTAGCTACCGCTACTATCACTCTTTCACTTGACGGCTGGGAATCAGATGGCGGTATTTGCGGTGCTGATGATAATGTTTGTAATGGTTTCACTAACATTGGGAGCTTGGTAATAAATTCAAATCCTCCATGCCAATGGAATTACAACACTTACCAAAGAAATTGCGGAAGCGGCACTTATGGTGTAAGGTGGAGTTATTATTGGTTTTATCAGACTATTCTTCCCGGTTCTATTGCAGGTGATGATACTCTGTGCTCTGGCAGTGATCCTAATAATATAATCAGTATTACCTCCGGTACCGCTTATGCAACATATCAGTGGGAATACAGCGATGATAACGGCTCCACATGGAGCACAATTATAGGCGCTACAAGTTTGAGTTATGACCCACCGGCGGGGCTTACCAATACAAGGTGGTATAGGAGGAAAGCTTCTTCCTGCGGAGGTGTTGCCGACGTATTTTCGAATATTGCTGTAATTACTGTAAACCCCAATCCGGTTGCCGCAGTTACTCCGTTAATGAAAATACTCTGTTCCGGGGATAGTACTTCTTTTGTAATAACAAGTTCTCTAACCGGGACAACTTATTCTTGGACTGTAATGCAAACAGCTCCGTTAGGGGCACTTGCGGGAAATGATTCAACAATTGCACAGATTTTAACAACAACAAGCTTCGCTCCAGATACTGCTGTGTATACTATAACGCCGCTCACTGGACTTTGCACTGGAACTCCGATAATTGCAATAGCAATAGTCAATCCTATTCCTGCTGCTTCTGCCACCCCTGCATTTCAAATAATATGTTCCGGCGACACGTCCTCTATTTCATTAACCAGCTTGGTCGCGGGTACTAATTTTTTATGGACAGTATTTCAGTCCGGCGTAACCGGAGGGGTACTTGGGTCTGATCACGATACGTTGGCACAATCGCTGTTAACAACAGGAAGTGTTCCTGGATCTGCTGTTTATACAATCACTCCGACAGCCAACGGATGTACAGGAACGCCTATCAGCGCTACAATTGTTGTAAACCCAAATGATAATGCTTCTTTTACTTATACATCAGCTACATATTGCCAGTCTGGAACTAACCCCGCACCGACAATAACAGGATTACCAGGAGGTACTTTTTCATCTGTTCCTGCAGGATTAGTAATAGATCCGTCAACAGGTATTATAGATTTAGCAACCAGTACTTTGGGCGTGTATTCTCTTTGTTATTCAACAACAGGCTCTTGTCATCAGACCAGCTGTATTACTATGACAATAGCTAATACTACGCCTTCGGCAATTTTTAATTATGCAGGTTCTCCATTCTGTCAAAATGGAACTAACCCTTTCCCTATTTTTGACGTAGGCGCAAGTGCCGGCATTTTTTCAGCTATACCAGCAGGTTTGGTTTTTGCACATGTTAATACCGGCGAAATAGATTTATCAACAAGTGCACCAGGTACTTATACTGTTACCAATAATATTCCCGTTAGCGGAACTTGCAATGCTGTAAGTTCAATAACTACTGTTATTATTATTCAATCGGACAATGCTTCTTTTACTTATCCATCAGCAACATACTGCATATCCGGCCCGGCGCAAACTCCAACAATTACAGGCTTCCCCGGCGGGACTTTTTCTGCATCCCCTACCGGCTTATCAATTAATCCAGTAACAGGTACTATAGATTTATCCACCAGCTCCTTAGGTGTATATACGTTATCCTACAATACTAATGGAGCTTGTCCGAATTCAAGTTCAATAACGATGACTATTACCAATATTACACCTGCTGCTGGTTTTAGTTATTTAGGTTCTCCGTTTTGCCCTATCGGAAGTGATCCTTCTCCTCTATTCGTTTCGGGAGCAAGCGCTGGAATTTTTTCTGCAACTCCTGCGGGGTTGGCATTTGTGCATGTTAATACCGGCCAGATAGATTTATCCGCAAGTTTACCGGGTACGTATACAATTACAAACAATATTCCTGTAAGCGGTACCTGTGGTGCTGCGTCTGCATTGACGACTATAACAATTGGTGCCGGAGATGATGCGTCTTTCCTTTACTCTTCATCAACTTATTGTACAACCGGAACTAACCAATCTCCAATAATTACAGGTTTACCCGGCGGTACTTTTTCATCAGTTCCTCTTGGTTTGTCTATTAATCCTTCAACCGGCACCATAAATTTAGCCGGCAGTGCATTGGGAGTCTATACGCTTTCATATACTACAAACGGTTCCTGTCCAAATACAAGTTCTATTACAATGACGATTACAAATACTACACCTTCTGCAATGTTCACTTATGCGGGTTCTTCATTCTGCCAGAATGTAATTAATCCTCTACCGGTTTTTGCATCAGGTGCAAGTGCAGGTATATTTTCCGCGGCTCCTGCCGGTCTGACTTTCGCGAATTTGAATACAGGAGAAATTGATTTATCACTGAGCTTACCTGGTACGTATACTGTTACTAATAATATCCCTGCCAGTGGTACATGCAGCGCCGTAAGTGCAACAACAGCAATTACTATAAACTCTTCTGATGATGCTTCTTTTTCATATTCTTCTGCAACATATTGCATTTCAGGAGCAAACCAAACGCCTACTGTTACCGGATTACCCGGAGGCACATTTTCAGCTGTACCATCGGGTTTATCAATTAATCCGGTAATGGGCACCATATATTTATCCGCAAGTGCAATAGGAGTATACACGCTGTCTTATACAACAAATGGTGCTTGTCCGAATACAAGTTCTATTACTATGACTATAACAAATATAACTCCTTCTGCTATTTTCAGCTATTCTGGTTCTCCATTCTGCCAAAATATTAGTAATCCATTTCCGACTTTTGGTGCTGGTGCCAGTGCTGGAATATTTTCCGCTACGCCAATAGGTCTGGTGTTTGCGCATGTTAATACCGGTGAAATCGATTTAGCGGCAAGCGCTCCCGGCGTCTATATTATCACTAATACCATTCCTGTAAGCGGAACATGCACTGCTGTTAGTGCGACAGCAGCTGTTATTATTAATATTCCGGATGACGCTTCTTTTATATATTCTTCGGCAACCTACTGCACATCAGGCGTTAATCAAACTCCTGCAATTACTGGACTGCCGGGCGGAATTTTTTCATCTATCCCTCCAGGTTTATCACTTAATCCCTCAACAGGTGAAATAAATTTATCTGCAAGTAATTTGGGGTCATATACTCTTTCTTATACTACAAACGGCACTTGCCCAAATACCAGTTCTATCACAATGACAATTAATAATGCATCGCCTGCGGCAGGTTATAGTTATTCAAGTGTTTCTTTCTGTCAAAATGAAAATAACCCTCTGCCTATTTTTGTATCCGGAGCCAGTGCAGGAATGTTTTCCGCCACCCCTGCTGGTTTAGCATTCGTACATGTGAATACCGGTGAAATTGATTTAGCTGCTAGTCTGCCTGGAACATATACCGTTACAAATTCAATTCCTGCAAGCGGTACGTGCGGTGCTGCGAGTGCAGTTACAACAGTAATTATTTCCCCTTCTGACGACGCTTCTTTTTCATATCCTTCAGCTACTTATTGTACATCAGGAACCACTGCAATACCTGCAATTACAGGATTAGCCGGCGGCGTTTTTTCATCTGTTCCTTCAGGGTTGTCAATTAATTTATCAACAGGTGTAATTGACTTGGCTTTAAGTGTTTTAGGAACTTATACCTTAAGCTATTCAACATTTGGCCCATGTCCGAATACCAGCTTTATACAAATGACAATAGCTGATACTACACCTTCTGCCGACTTTAGTTACAACGGCTCTCCATTCTGCCAAAATATAAATAATCCTTTTCCGGCTTTCGGGATTGGTGCAAGTGCTGGAGTTTTCTCTTCTGCGCCTGCCGGTCTGGTATTTGAGCAGGTGAACACTGGAGAAATTAATTTGGCTGCAAGCGCACCTGGGACTTATACAATAACTAATAATATTCCTGCAAGCGGTTCATGTCTTGCTGCGACGGCTTCAACTATTATTACCATCAATGCTTCCCCAGTAATTACGGCTTCTCCTCCTTTTGAAAATATTTGTATAGGAGGAACAACATTCGTTACCTTATCAAGTTCAACCGGAGCAACAAACTGTGCATGGACTGTAATTCAAACAGGGGTTTCCGGAACTTCTGCAGGAGCTGGTCCTCTGATTTCTCAAACTTTAAATTTAACAGGAACAAGCCAGGGATTAGTAACTTATATAATTTCATCAAACTCAAATGGTTGTATTGGAGCGCCGATAACTGTGGATATTACTGTTAACCCTTTACCAACTGCAGATACCACCGCTATGGTAACTACGCTAGCTAATTGCGGCGGTTCTTCGGGAGGGGTATCTGGTTTAGTAATGACATCGGGTCAAACTCCATTTCAATATGTATGGAAAGATGCAGGAGGGGCTGTTGTAGGAACCAGCGCAGACTTAAGCAATATGATTCCGGGTGTTTATACATTAACTGTTACTGATGGCTATGGCTGTTCAATTATTCCAGGTTCATTTACAGTAAACTCTACACCGCCGATTACAGCCTTATTTACTGCAAATCCACTTACCGGAGAAACCCCATTAACAGTTAATTTTACCAACAATAGTGTCGGAGCATCAAACTACTTATGGCAGTTTGGCACTGGAGATACATCAAATTTGGTAAATCCCGCTTATATATATACACCGCTTGGAACATTTTCTGTTTGTTTAAAAGCGATTAGTTCAACAGGGTGTATAGATACAGCGTGTTCTGTTATTGATATATATCTTAATTCCGTATTTATTATTCCAAATATATTTACCCCTAATGATGATAATATTAATGATGTATTTTCGGTCAAACAAGTTGGATTAATTAAATTGGATGCAGAAATTTATAACCGATGGGGACATAAACTATTTGAATGGCATACAGTTAATGGCGGTTGGAATGGCCGAAGCACAAGCGGCGTGCCTGCATCTGACGGGACATACTATTACATAATTAAAGCTGAAGGAATAGATGGTAAAAAATATTCTGAAAATGGGTATT
>CAISYK010000192.1 GCA_903889605.1 uncultured Bacteroidota bacterium | reverse complement strand
GCATTTACAGAGAAAAAACCTCTGCGTTCGTTTGAATCGTCTACAACATCATCATGCACTAAAGTTGCGGTATGCAGAAGTTCTATCAATGCGGCGGCACGGTATGTGGACTCGTTCATTTCACCGCAAACCTTTGCTGATAAAAAGACAAACATAGGGCGCATCTGCTTGCCTTTGCGCTTTACTATATAACGTGTAATTTTTTCGAGTAAGGGGACTGAACTTTTCATTGAAGATTTAAACTTCAAATCAAATTCCTCCATTTCTTTTTCTATCGGTGCTTTTATTTCTTTTACAGTCATAAAGTAAATTTTATAATTCCACAAAAGGGAGTAAAAAAAATTTCATCAATTGTTCAAATATCCTGCAGTAATCCATTTCTGAACAGCATTAATATCGCAGTCAGATAATTTAGCGGCATTTTTAGGCATAGGCGAAAATCCGGCTGCTTGCTGCAGCGTACCCATCAATCTATTATTTGTGATTGCAGCAACAACTCCTGTGTACGTTGACAAATCATAACCTCCGCCAGGATTAGCTGTTGAATGACAGCCTACGCACCACGTTGTCAAAAACGGTTTTATTCGATTATTATAAGTATAATTAATGGTGTCGCAGCCTCCGCCGCAATTAGCTGTATTTTCTGCGCCCATCCTAATCCATATTTTTATGTAACTTATATCTTTGGCGCTTAGTTTAGGATAACCTCTTGGAGGCATAGAAGGGTTTATTCCATTTATAGTTGTATATACTGAACTTCTTAATGGGTGTTTAGGTGTAACACCTTTCATAATTCCTTCATACGTTGAAAGATCGTATCCGGCCTCTCTGTCAGTTGCATTATGGCATTTACTCATAGTACAATTAGAAACAAATACTGGTAAAACATTTTCCTGAAAACAAACGTCAGGATTATATACGTCGTAAGTACAATTTGAAAGAGAAACTACAACGGCGGAAAGCAACACGCCTACTTTAAATTTTATATTGAACATATTGTACAGTAATTAGTTTATTAGTTTATTGTATATGAATTAAATATTTGTACCGTTTTCTTTGTAATAATTTATCTTAATACATGTTTGTTATATTTTTTTTACTTACCACTTCCTGGTTTCAGATCAGCTTTGTTTTTATTTGCAAGCTGTCCGCAGGCTGCATCAATATCCTTACCTCTGCTTCGCCTTATATTTACAATAATATTCCTGCTTTCCAAATAGGCTGCAAATGCATCAAGCCTTTCGGGACTTGTTTGCTGAAAATCACTATTATCAATTGGATTATATTCAATAATATTTAATTTACAAGGGATATTTTTACAAAATTCAGCTAATTCTTTTGCATCCTGCAGGCTATCGTTAAAGTCCTTAAATACAATGTATTCATAAGTTACACGTGTTCCAGTTTTTCCATAAAAATATTTTAAAGCTTCTGCCAACACTGTTAAAGTATTGGTTTCATTCAACGGCATAATCTGGTTTCTTTTTTCATCATTCGCGGCATGTAATGATAATGCCAAATTAAATTTCACCTCATCATCGCCTAACTGTTTAATCATTTTAGCAACACCTGCAGTACTAACAGTGATACGCTGCGGCGACATATTCAGCCCTTCCGGAGAAGTTATTTTAACAATAGATTCCATTACATTTTTGTAATTGAGCAAAGGTTCCCCCATGCCCATATAAACTATGTTGGTAAGCGGAGTATTGTATTTGTCTTCAGCCTGATTTTTTATCAGAACTACCTGGTCATATATTTCATCAGCATTTAAATTTCGTAAACGGTCGAGCCTGCCAGTAGCACAAAACCTGCAGGTTAAACTGCATCCTACCTGCGATGAAATACAAGCAGTCATCCGGGTGTTGCTTGGAATCAGGACACCTTCAACAATATTACTATCATACAGTTTAAATGCATTTTTTATAGTTCGATCCTTACTGATCTGCATTTCATCAATAGTAACAGCATTTATTATAAAATGTGCATTTAACAGCTCCCGCGTTGCTTTAGAAAGGCTGGTCATTTCATCAAAGGTTCGGGCAGATTTTTTCCACAGCCATTCATATACCTGCTTGGCACGAAAAGCCTTATCTCCGTTTTCTGTAAAAACAGTTTTAAGTTCATCAAGTGTAAGCGCTCGTATATCCCTCTTGGTATTCAAATTTAATAATTATTGGATTACAAATTTACAAATAGATATTGATATATAATGCAGAATATAATTTCGTATTTTCGTGTAAAATAGTTTAGTATATGCGTAAAATTTCTGCTGATTATATTTTTACAATAGCCTCCGAACCCATTAAAAACGGGCTGATTATTATTGATGATGACGGCACAATAATAGAAACCGGCAATACTGAGGATTTTGGATTTTCGATTTCAGATTTAGAAAACCGTAAAAGTTCAATTGAATACTATAAAGGGATTATCTGCCCCGGTTTTGTCAATACTCACTGCCATTTAGAACTATCTCATCTGCGTTCCCAATTATCTGAAAACGCAGGTATGACAGGCTTTATAAAAGAACTTATTTCCAAAAGGCTGAAATTTTCAGATGAACAAATAAATCAAGCCATTGCAGATGCGGAGGCCGAAATGATAAAAAACGGGATTGCTGCAGTAGGAGACATTTCCAACAACAACAGTACTTTCCAGCAAAAATCAAAAGGGAATTTATTATACCACACTTTTATTGAAATTTTCAATCCTGATCCAAACAAAGCGGAGGCAGTTTTTGAAAATGCACTTCAGTTAAGAAAACAGCTTCAGAAATATGAAACTCATAACTTTCAGCTTTCAAGCTCAATAATTCCGCATGCGCCCTATACAATGTCTGAAAAATTATTAAAAATGATTGATGATTATGCGGTAAAGAATAACAGCATCGTAAGCATTCATAACCAGGAAAGCGAAGGGGAAAATGAATTATTTATTTCAAAATCCGGATTGATGTTTGATTCATTTTTGAAAATGGGAATAAATCCTGATTTAATGAGGCATACTGGTGTTAATTCATTAAAATCAACACTGCCGTTTTTAAAAAATGTTTCTAAACTTTTATTAGTTCACAATACCTTCACAACTAAAGAAGATATTGCATTTGCACAATCTTTATTCCCAATTCTCAATTCTCAATTCTTATTTTGGTGTACATGTCCTAATGCAAATCTATTTATTGAAAATAAATTACCTGACTATAACCGCTTCACCAAAGAAAATGCACGTGTAACAATCGGCACAGACAGCTTAGCATCCAACTTTAGTTTGTCAGTTTTAGATGAATTAAAAACTATTACAAAACATTTTCCTGAAATTCCGCTTCAGACATTGCTGTTATGGGCAACAAAAAATGGCGCTGACTTTTTAGGATTTCCGCAGCTGGGGACAATTGAAAAAGGCAAAAAACCAAGGTTAAATTTGCTGAAAAATATAGATGGCTTAGTGATCTCTGAGAAAACGGAAGTGCAATGCCTCACTCCTTAATCCCCTCTCCAAAAGATAGTGAGATGGTACTATTTGGTATAATTTTTTTCAACAGCTTCCCCCAGCTTTAAGATTGAATTGATTCCGCAATCAATGCTTCAGCAATAATTAAATCCTGAGGGTTTGTAATTTTAATATTCTCACGGTTGCCTTCAATTAAATTTATTTTTTCTCCAATCGACTCCAGAACACTTGCATCATCAGTAAAAGAAGGAAGGTATTCCTGCATAAAAGCTTTCTTTATTAAGCTGGATTGAAAACATTGCGGCGTTTGAATAATGAAATAGCAGCTGCGGTCAACGGCCCTATTACTCCCGTCCTTAACTTCACGTATTGATTCATTCAAAGGAATTGCTGGGCTTGCATTGCCTTTTAGCTCAGCAGTTTCAAAAGTATTGAGAATGGTTTTGGTATTCACTAAAGGCCTGGCAGCATCATGAATGCCGACAATAGAGTTATCTGGTACAAAGGCCAGTCCATTTTTTACTGAATGAAAACGGGTTTCTCCGCCATCGGCCAATTGAAATGGAATTGTAAAATTGTGTTTTTTACAAAGAATTTCCCACTGCTCTCTATAAAGCAATGAAAGCACCAGCACAATATTTATTTCCGGAATAGCTCGGGCAAATTTTTCAAGGGTATGAATCAAAATTGGTTTTCCGCGCAGTTCAATAAACTGTTTTGGAACAGCAGTATTCATGCGTATCCCGCTTCCTCCGGCAACTATAATGACGTATTTTTTCAATATTAATGTTCGATGTTTCTTATTCATATAAAAAAGGAAATGGTTAATAGTTATTGAACTTCCCAACAACTATTAACCATCACCCAATATCAGAGATAAACTGATAACAAAAACTGATTTACAATATCAGCATTGCGTCACCATAAGTATAAAAATGATACTTTTCTTTTATCGCTTCTTTATATGCTTTTATCATTAAATCATAACCTCCGAATGCACAAACCATCATAAACAGTGTTGATTCAGGGGTATGAAAATTAGTGATCATACAATTAGCCACGCTGAAATCATAAGGAGGGAAAATAAATTTGTTTGTCCATCCATTATATGGCTTCAGGTAGCCATCAGTGCTTACAGATGTTTCGATAGCACGCATAGTAGTTGTACCTACAGCACATACTTTCTTTTTTGCTTCACGTGATTTGTTAACAATGCTGCAGGCTGTCTCTGGAATTATTACTTGTTCCGAATCCATTTTATGCTTTGTTAAATCTTCAACTTCAACGGTACGAAAAGTTCCCAAACCTATATGTAAGGTAACATTGGCAAAGTTTACACCTTTAAGTTCCAAACGTTTTAATAACTCACGACTGAAATGCAATCCTGCTGTTGGAGCAGCTACAGCACCTTCATTTTTTGCAAATACCGTTTGGTAGCGCTCTTTATCTTCTTCAGTTGGGGCACGCTTAATATATTTTGGAAGCGGCGTTTCGCCCATGTCGTTTAATGTTTTACGAAAGTCTTCGTAAGAGCCGTCAAACAAGAAACGAAGCGTACGGCCGCGTGAAGTAGTATTATCAATTACTTCAGCTACTAATGTATCATCATCGCCAAAATATAATTTATTGCCGATACGGATTTTTCTGGCAGGGTCTACCAATACGTCCCACAAACGGCTCTCTGCATTTAATTCACGCAATAAAAACACTTCTATTTTAGCACCTGTTTTTTCCTTATTTCCATACATACGAGCTGGAAACACTTTGGTGTCATTCAAAATCATACAATCACCATCATTAAAATAGGTCAAGAGGTCTTTG
>CAISYK010000191.1 GCA_903889605.1 uncultured Bacteroidota bacterium | reverse complement strand
GGTGTGTTTTCCCTTCGCACCATAGTCGCAGATGCACAGAAAAATGCACCGAATTTTATTATACGGGAAATATCTCCTTCATATGAATTTGTACGGTTGTTAAAATAACTCAATAATTTTCCGGTTTCCGAATTAAAAACTTCTACATTATGATAAGATATTTTACATTCCGTATTTAATTCCATGAATGCCGTTTGCTTTGAAATTTTCCCAGGAAGCATAATGTCATCCCCCCCCATCCACGCGATATATTTTCCAGAACATGCAAAATGGGCAAGATTGCAATTTTTTGTAATTCCTTGATTTTGTTCGGCAAGTTTAATGATAAATTTATCAGGATATTTTACTTGGTACTGGAGCAGCATCTCATTTGTCCCATCAGTAGAGCCGTCATCAGCCACAACTATTTCAAGATTAGCATAATCCTGTGTTAAAACGGACTCAATACATTCTTCTAAAAAGGATTTTTGATTATAGGTAATAATTGCCACTGAAACCAAAGGCAATTTTGTATTAATTTTTGTCATAAATAATTCCCCGGAAAATAAAAATCATTGTAACCCCGTAAAATAAATAGTTTAGCGCGTAAGCATAGGTAACACCAAGGATACCGTATTTATTAATAAATAATAACGACAAAACCACAAAACTAGCATTAAAAATAATTTCGGTAGTTATATAAATTTTTGTCATTGCGCGTGCAACCATTAAATAAGACAATAACCAAGCGGCAATTTTTAAAAAATCACCAATTAACTGGAAAGCAAATAAATCCTTCATAGGTTTGAATGAATCCGAAAATAAAACAACGATTATAAAATTTTTAAACACAAAAATACCGGCACCTAAAATAACAACAACAGGCATAACAATTTTATAACTTGAAAACAATTCTTTTTTAATTTCTGAATTTGATTTTAATTCTGACATTCTTGGCAAATAATAAATACTAATGGAAGATGTAATAAGCATCAGATATACTGATGAGATTCTAGAAACGCCCTCCCAATAACCAGCGGCATCCCAGCTAATTGAACTGCCAATATGGTTGCGAATTATAAGTAAAGCTGTTGGACCTGTTAACGCAGAAGTGATAAGCATTGCCGAATATTTTAAGAGCCTTATAAAACTTTCTTTATTAGGTTGGGAAAAAAACAATTGCCTGGTTGCCCATTTGGCTTTTATTACAAAAGTCAGCGATATCAATACAGCTAATGATTGATTGAGTATTAATGAATATAATGCGCCGATTATTGAAAAATAATATGTCAAAATAAGTGTTAATATCAACCCTATAAAGCTTGAAATAATATTAACACTTACATATTTTTTCATTTCCTTATGTCCATTTAAAACCGACAACAAAAAAATATTTAATGCGGAAAACGTTATTGTAAATCCAAGCAATAAAAAAATATTGGCATATTTGTCCGTTTGAATTATAGCTAACGAAATTTTTGAATGGAAAATCAACAATATAATGGACAAAACCAAAGAGCAGACTAACATTATACGAAGGCCTGCACTAATTATTTTGTTTTTTTTAGAAATGTCATCCGAATATTCAGCCGTGTATTTAACGATCCCTGAATCAATTGCCCCAGTTGAAGAAATTGTAATCATAGAAATAAAATTCTGAAAATTCCCGATAACTGCTAATCCGGAAGGGCCTCCAAATACTGCAATAATTTTATTAATAAAAAAACCTGTTATGATTTTTACAATTGTTGCAACGCCTGTAAGTAATGCTGTTTTAACAAATCCGGAATTAGAAAAAGATCGTTTAAAAATATTAAACATAATTGTTTATCGTTTGAGTAATATATTCAGTTTCCTCTTTTGTTAAAAGCGGACTCATTGGTAAACTCAAAACTTCTTTATGTATGATTTCAGTAATTGGAAGGCTTAGATTCCCAAATTCTTTATATGCTTCTTGTTTATGCGGAGGAATTGGATAGTGTATTAACGATTGAATATCATTTTTTGCCAAGTATTCCTGCAATTCTTTCCTGTGTAATGTTTGAACCACAAACAAATGCCAAACATGTTCATTTTCATCGTTTGGTAATCCTGGTAAATGTATCGCTGTTTGATCAATCTTTGTAATATACTGTTTGGCAACTGCACGCCTCAGAGAATTTTCAATATCAATGTATTTTAATTTTACAGAAAGGAAAGCGGCCTGTATCTCATCCAATCGGCTGTTCAAGCCTTGGTACTTATTTTCATATTTGATGTGCGAACCATAATTTGCCAAAGCACGAATGATCGTTGCCAATTTCTCATCTTTGGTTGTTACTGCCCCTGCATCACCTAATGCCCCGAGGTTCTTTCCAGGATAAAAGCTAAAACCTGCAGCATCCCCTAAACTCCCTGTTTTTAATCCTTTCCAGCTTGCCCCTATTGCTTGAGCATTATCTTCTATAACCTTAAGCTTATATTTTGCCGCTAACCTTTCAAGATCTTCTGACCAGCATACACGGCCATATAAATGCACGACCATTATTGCCTTAGTCTGCTCAGTTATATGTTCTTCAATTTTGGAAATATCCAGATTAAAAGTTGCCGAATCAGGTTCAATGAGAATAGGTATCAGTCCATTATCGCTGACAGCAAGTATTGAGGCGATATAGGTATTTGCAGGAACAATCACTTCATC
>CAISYK010000190.1 GCA_903889605.1 uncultured Bacteroidota bacterium | reverse complement strand
TTTATTTTCATTATTCTGGGATAGCTACTTCCAATTTTATCGAATTGTTCAAAGGAGACTTCTGTAAAATTTGAATTTTGAATTGTGTTTTTTATAGCATTTATAGAACTAACGCCACACATTAGGCAGTATGTAGGAGATAGTTTTTCAATTAGGCTAAAAAAAGTTGCGCCAGAATTATGATAATCTATATATGCAGGTCTAGTATGGCTCGTAACCATCGTTTTTTGTATGAAATTATAAAAGCAAACCCTAGACCAAAAATCTTCTGTGTCAAACGTTCCATTATGAACTAATAACGAATGTAGATTTTGATAAAGTTTAACATTATATTTATTATTTTCAACACCCATATCCTCGATGCATTCGATTGTCATTTCTATATTATCAAATTCTAAAAGTCTTTTCTCATTATTTTCTGCGTAGTGGCTTTCTCCAACAATTAAAACTTTAGAGTTTGTTGTCGAATAATTTTTGCCAATCCAAGGAAGCCATTTCAAACTTGGTATTTCTGATAAAATTTTATTTTCCATAGGTCATTTAGTTTAAATATTAGTTTTTCTTAATTACGTTCTAAGTCAAAAGTATAATGAATATATGTCAAAGTATGTCGCAGTGAATTTATTTTATGAAAGGATTTGGTGTTAAATTTAAACTTTACACCCTTGTGTCATCTTCGGCACTTCCCTTCCAGCCTTCACCATCTATAAGCTCTTTTAGACCCCTATACATTTCCTTATCGTCTTCATAGTCCGAAGCCTCTGGGTCAAGGAGTTTTAGCCCCAATTCATAATACGCTTTTGATTTGCTAATCTGTCCAAGGTCGCAATGAAGCTGAGACAGGAAACCAATGAGGTACTGAATTCCTCTGTTGTCATTGGAGTATTGCGTAAGTTCTAGGGCAAATTTCCCGTCAGCAATTGCGCTATGCAGCAAGCCTTGTTTCGCTTGAGCCATTGCACGGTCAAAAAATATTTCAGCCTGTTCAAAATACTGTTCACCAAATTTATTGACGATTTGGTTTTTGAAAGTGTGGAAGTCGGATGATATGTCAATAGGTTCTTCGTTCATGGATATTTACTTTTTTAACGAAGAGTCTATTTCAATGATTTCGTTGTTTTTTTCTTCGAAATAAATGTATTGTAACTGAATTGTATCACCGCTCTCATCATCAAAATTAATTATTTCATTTTTAAACGATTCATCGTTGTTTTTATTTGACGGCATTGCACATGCGACCATTAAATGATTTGATTTCTTAATTGGTTTTTCAAATCCATAAATTTTCCACCACAAATCACCACTTTTGCTTCTTAATAGTTCTCTGATAAATATTGCATAAGCTAAACCTTGAAGAATTGCCTTTTTAGGTGGCTCAGATGGTTTATTTTCATCTTTCACTTCAATAATGCAAAGTTTAGTAGAACCTCCTTTTCTCACTCTGGCTAAGATATCAATCCCTCCACCATTAGCACCAGAGAAAGTAACATCTCCTGACCCGCTTGCACTTATTGGAGTAGGCATTGGAAATCTGCAAACTTTCGAAAGCTTAACAGGTTGTATTTTACATAATGCTTTATCCTCTTTTTTCTTTTTAGAAAATTCTGTTAATAATAAACTTTCAATTCGATGTTCCTCGTTTCTCTTTTTTGAAACAACAGTTCGTTTTAACTTTTTAGAGAAATGGTCTCTAAACCTAGATGCCTCTTTCGAATTCCAAAGACAGTTATCTAATTTTTCAAGACAATTAAAATCTCTTTTATTTTTTGCTTCAAATTCTTTAGTAGAAATGCAAACAGCCTTATCTTCAACTTTTTTTGTAGAAATGGAAGCAATTGTATCTATTATTTTTAAGGTTGCAACTGCTTGTCCCTGATACCGCAAGTTAAATGACACATCTGAATTTAAGCTTTTCTTCGCTTCGGTTACATTCATATATAAATACAAGGGTTCCCATTGGTGAAACAACGTCTTGCTTAATTTTATTGAATCAAGTTTAGCATGTATTTTATTTGCATAATCTTCATATCGAATTTTCCAATCTTTTTCATTCAGAAGCTTTTGAACTTTTAAAACTGTGCTTTCGCATTCTTTAATAAAATCGCTCATAATTTTAAGTTTTTAAAGTTCATATTCAATTCCATCGTCCCACAAAGCAATATTCGTCATCCCCTCCTTCTCAAATTCCTTTTTGAATTTGTCTGGGTATGTCGTATGAATGGGAACAATCATTTTGGGGTTTAATGCTTTTGCAAATCTCATCAGGTCAGGAACGGTTGCATGGCCGCTTGTATGAATGCTTTGAAAACTGATGTCATTTGCCACCTTCAGGGTATTGATATTATCAGTGCAATAGTTTTTATGCTCCTCCTTTAAATACCCTTCCCATTGGGAATAAATAATATTAATCTTTTCTTTGCCTCGCAACTTCTTAACCAACGCTTCATTAGGACAGCGAACAAAGTATACATAATCAGATGGATGCTCAAAAACAGAATTCCCTGCACGTTGTTTTTTTACTCGATTCCGAAATTCATCAAATGAAGAATCCCTGATTTTATTCAGTTGCCCAGGATGTTCGAATACTTTAATTTCATTCCACTCAATTGCTGGAATGCCAGTAGATTGTTTCCTTACCATATCTAAAATCCATGCTGAGTATACATCAATGACAAGAAATTTGTTTGTTCTCTTACACGCTCTGAAAACAGATACAAAACGGTCAATGTTCTGTGCGGAGCTTATCACAAATGAAACATTTTTCTGTTCCTTGAATATTTTATAAACAGCTTCTTCAACACTGTCCTCTGTTTGATAAAGGTGATTTGTCCTCTCCACCATTGTTCCTTCCATCAATAACAAGTCAATATCTCCAGGAGGATTCTCAATTAGCTTGTTGAATACCTTCTCTTTTCTTCCTGTTGCCCTGAAATCTCCGCTGTAAAACACTCTTTTCTCATCTGCTTCAATCAGGAAGGCAAATGCCTCAGGAGTTGAATGGTCGGTTAAAAAGGGGGTAATTTGGAATGTGTCGGCAATGGTGAACTTCTTCCAAGGTTTGAATGTTGTGAAGGTCCCCTTGAGGTGTTCATTGGCGGTAAATATCTTTGTTGCATTGATTAGGTCAAGTGCAAGCTCTCCAATATAAACTGGAACTTCAGCAACCAGATGTTCAACCAGGCCATAGTGGTCAGCATGAGGGTGAGAGATTAAGACGGCATCAACTTTATTTTTTACATAACCCACATTGGGGTTTAGAGTGTCAAGAGGAGCGCCAATGTCAATCCATAGGATTTTACCATTGTCTGCAATTAATTCAACGCAAGTTCCTCCAATCTCTTTTGTGCCTCTATATATCTTTGCTTTCATTTAAATTGATTAATTGAAAAAAAACAAAATTAAAATGAATACTTACTACTTACTAATTCAAATGCGTTGGCTCTTCTAATTGTTTAAAAATGTCAAGGTAAATTAATTCTGCCAGCATTATTTCTTCCATATCTTCTTCTGTAAGGATAATGCCATGTTTAACTGCATTGTTTATGATAAAAAGGTTCATAGCTTCCAAATCTAGGTCAATTGGGTAAGTGCAAATTGATTCTTTACCTTCCTCTTCAATTATTCCAACTTTCTTGAAATATTCATCACGCAATTCAAGGATATTCATCATGTCTCCAAAAACTAATTTTCCTCCAAGTTCATCTGAGATGTTTTGGAAAATTATTTTTGCTGCTTCTTCATTATTATATTCGAATTCTCCTTGTTCGTTTTCTCTTTTCATGTTCTTAGTTTTTTAAAGGTGATTTTTTTTGATTTGCCCTTCTATCTATCTCTTCTTTAATCGGAACATACAAAACACTATTGGGAGTATTAAAAAGCAACTTGTAAGTTTTTTTTAATTCTGCAGTACTATGAGGTTCAAAGAATTTTTCCTTAACTGCCTGCAAATTCTCGTTCTGTTTTTTTCTCT
>CAISYK010000189.1 GCA_903889605.1 uncultured Bacteroidota bacterium | reverse complement strand
CGCTAGTGTACCAGTTGTGGCGTCAGCTGCATCGCTGGGTAGCTATGTTCGGAGGAGATAAGCGCTGAAAGCATCTAAGTGCGAAACTCACCTCAAGATAAGATTTCTTTAAAGGGTCGTAGAAGATTACTACGTTGATAGGTTGTAAGTGTAAAGGCAGTAATGTCAAAGCTGAGCAATACTAATTACCCGTTAGCTTTCTTAATACGCTTCGTATTTTTTAATATTTAATTATATTATCGTTGTATTTTCTTTCTTTATTATGTCAATCATATTATGATCCGCACAAACGGATCGATAATTTTAGGTGACTATAGCGGTGAGGTCCACCTCTTCCCATTCCGAACAGAGAAGTTAAGCCCACCAGCGCAAATGGTACTACAGTAATATGTGGGAGAGTATGTCGTTGCCACTTTTAAATTAGCCTCAATTCTTTTTAGAATTGAGGCTTTTTTATTTTATTAATACTATTTTTGTGCAATAATAAGCCAAGTATTATGTCAATTGCAAAAAAAATCATCCTTCTTCTATTTCTTACCCCTCAATTGTTATTTTCCCAGAATAATGATTCTCTCAAACTTTTATCCGAATATTCTACAACAAAATTTTTTAATGAAAATCAATTTGAATATGTTGATTCTTCGAACCGCATTCAAAACACACTTTATAATTTTCAAAATTATCTTGAGAGAATTCATTTAGGAAATAATGGTTTGCCTTTAAACGATATAACCCTTCATTCATCCTCCAGTTCAGATTATCCAGGTTTTAATTATTCTAAAAATAATTTTACAAATTATTTTTTTACTCCCGCAAAATTTAAATTTTATAATACTCATACCCCTTTTACTGATTTATTTTATGTGATAGGAACAAAAAAGGAACAAGCTTTTAAGATGACATTTTCTTATAATGTCAAAAAAAATTGGAATGTAACTGCTGATTTTAACCGCGTCAGATCAGAAGGCTTTTATTTACGTCAAAACACAAATAACAATTTTCTTGCATTATCATCAAATTATAAATCTTTAAATAATCGTTATTATATTTTGACAAGCATCATATATAACAATGCAAAAAATGCTGAAAATGGCGGTATTGCAGATGATTCAACTTTTTTAGCTGGGGGGGTAATGGATAAAAAACAAATCGAGATAAATTTAATTGATGCGAAACGAACAACTATAAACCGGAATCTGTTCATACGTCAGTATTTGAATTTGGGTAAACGATCAAATGATACTGCAAAGCATAATGCTGTTGTTCCCGAAAGCAGGTTGATTTTGACCACAATGTTTGATAGTAATATTTTAAAATATGAAGATTCAAACCCTTATTCAGGTTATTATTCCGATATTTATTTTGACTCAACAAGAACTTTCGACTCAACATTCAACTCTAAAATTGAAAATGAAATAGCCTGGAAACGAGTTGACAATAATAAACATAGAGGTTTTAAAGATATTATTGGGATCGGTTTATCCATAAAACACCAATTTATTAGAGTTGAGCAGCGTGAACTTTATACCTTATCCGGTTTAAGTGTAATTCATGGCCTTGTTAATGCAAAGCAAAATAAAATAGATACTGCATTCAGCAATATTATTGCCGGCGTTGACTTTTATAATACTTATTCAAAAAATAAATTTTGGTGGAATTTGTCTGCTAAATATACATCTACTGGGTATAATAAAGAAGATTATTTTGCGTCTGCGACATTAAAAAAGGAAATTAGGGATAGTTCAAATATCATAATTTTCAAAGCGGTTTCAAAAATGCAGACACCAGATTTTATTTATAGCCGCTATACTTCAAATAATTTCAGGTGGAATAATAATTTTGAAAAAATAAGGATGTCGAGTTTATTGATTTATTATTCTATGAAAAAATATAATTTAAGTTTAAGTGCTGATTATGCCAATTATTATAACGTAACTTATTTTAATGATTCAGCACTTGCAAAACAATATAAAGGTTCAACTCCGGTGATATCAATATTTTTGAAAAAGGATTTTATTTTTCATAACTGGCATTTGAATAATAAAATTAATTATCAGTATGTTTCTGATTCTTCAGTTATAAGACTTCCTCAATATGTTTTAGAACATTCGCTGTATTACGAAAGTGATGTGTTTAATCATGCGATGCGACTACAGGTAGGAGCTTCAGTATATTATTTTTCTGAATACTTTGCAAATGCCTACATGCCTGCAACAGCTCAGTTTTATTTGCAGAACAGCAAAAAATATGGAAATTACCCGTTTATTGATTTTTTTATTAATGCAAGAATTAAGACAGTGCGCATTTTTTTTAAAATTGATCATTTAAACAACGGATTGATGGGAAATAATTATATGCT
>CAISYK010000188.1 GCA_903889605.1 uncultured Bacteroidota bacterium | reverse complement strand
GCAAATCCATACCGCGCAGCTGAAAGAGGTTATATTGATGAAGTTATAAAACCTGAAGATACCCGCGAAAAATTAATAAGAGCATTTGGAATGCTTAAAAACAAAGCAGATAAATTGCCGAAGAAAAAGCACGGGAATATTCCTTTGTAAAAGAAGCCATCCCCTCACAAAAGGGGGGCGAACTAATAGATAATCCAAACATAGGAAATATTGTGAAGTATTTCCTCCGCTTCGGGGAGGTTAGAAGCAGCGTTTATTTCTTATTTAACATCTCCGAATATAATTGCGGGGCAGCCAAAAAAGTTCGGGCATAGATTACGTCGGGGTCGGTTTGCAGACTATTTTTCATAAAGCCTGTGTTATAATAATACCTCTGGACAATTTCCAGCTGCAGTGCTCTTTTTATTTCCTCTTTATTCTGCATCAGCATTTCTTTTTTTGATTCATCAATTTGCTTTTGCAGTGCTTTGAATTTTTTTTCGAAAAGCTTCATAGTATGGTTGTTCTGCGAAACATCTTCAAACTCCTTTAGTTTAAGCTCCTCTGGGGTTTTAAAAGGGAAATTTCTTTTTTCAAGATATGCTACGAAAATGAAAAAACTTACATCGGTAACAATAATCTTTTCCGCTGGGGCCCTAATTTCCTTGGTATTTCGGAAATATGTTGCATAGTCAAAAATCAAATTAGCTTTTCTTAATGCATCCAAAATTGGAACTGCTTTTTCTGCCGGCGCCCTTTGTATATCAGGATCTATACCCCCTACATCTAAAACTTCTCTTCCATTTCGCGTCAAAAAAACTTTTTTTATATTGTCCGAAAATATTTCCTCTTTTCCATTAATATATCTTTTGGAGTAATCCCGTTTTTGAATACATCTTCCTGATGGAGTATAATATCTTGCTGCCGAAACGTATAAACTTGTTCCGTATCCCGGAAACCTCGTGCCCTGTACCAGGCCTTTTCCAAAAGTTTTTTGCCCCATAATAACTGCTCTGTCTAAATCCTGCATAGCCCCTGTAAAAATTTCTCCTGATGAAATTGTATTACTGTTTGTTAGAATTACCAAAGGCATCAGCGTGTCAATAGGCTCGTTGTGTGTTACATTATTATAGTCAGTAGATTTACCATGTAAATGTAAAATAATGGTGTTTTTGGGAACAAAAACATTTACACAATTTATTGCTTCTTCTACCAAACCACCCATGTTATCCCGAAAATCAAGAATAATGGATTTTAATTTTGGATTTTTTTTCAACTCTTTTACTGCATCGGTAAATTGAATGTCGGAGCCTGCGAAAAACTGCAGCACCTGGATATATCCGGTAATGGAATCAAGCATTTCATAGAACGGAACTGATTTAGTAACAATCTCTTTTCGAGTAATTGTTTTTTTTATTAATCCTACGTTCGGTCTGTTTACTGTAATATTTACAACTGTTTCTGGGGCTCCCCTCAATAATTTTATAGTTTCATCAAGAGATTTACCTTTTAACGACTGACCATCAATTTCTACATATTTATCGCCGGCCCTTAAATCATTTTGCTGAGCTCCGAATCCTTCAATCGGATATGTTATTACAACAGCAGAGTCCCTATAATCCACTCCGGCGCCTATGCCCGAATAATTTATCCCCTGCCAGACTTTCCCTCTTTCTATGGTCTCTAATGAATCAAAAAAAACTGTGTGAGGATCAACCGATTTTACCATGCCGTCGATAGCTCTTCTGATTAGAATATCGGAGTCTAAAGTATCCACAAAATCCGATTTGAGCTTTTTAAAAACCAAGGAAAACAGGTTCAGATTTTTCGAATCTTTTTCATCATCAGAATTGGCAATAAAAAATGCAGATGACGTGATTACAACAAAAAAAATAAGGCTGTATATTGAAACTTTTTTCATAAAAAAACCTTTCCGCAAATCAAGAAAAAACAAAGTGAAGAGCTGTGTTTTTCCTAAACAATTTTTAAATTTATTTTTGAACCTGTTTATAATGCTGTTTTAAGAGGATAAGGATTATTTATATAACAACCAGGTCAATTTTTCGCTGACTAAAACATAAAAATCAGATTTACAGATTGATTATAATTTTATTGGTTTCATCAAAGTATTACAGCCCAGTTTGACTCCAGACATAATCAATAATTTCAAGTACAAGTATAGATAAAAAAAATAATTAATCAAAGGATGCTAAGGGTGATCAGCTAAGTTATATAATTTAGAAACCAATGTGCTGAATATTGTTGCTCTATTTCAAAAAATGAATTACGTTTGCACAGGCAAAAAAAATGGTTTTTATTAATAATATAATCGGCAAACAGTTTCCCAAAATGAATTAATAATTAATGATTTTGCAGGTAATTTTATATTCAATTTTTTCTTAGTTTAGAAGATATTTTTCATAGCCATTTAACAATTATATAGAAAAGAATTACAAATATAGATTCTTTGATTTTAATTTAAAAAACATAACAAATGAAAATAGCTGTAGTTGGTGCAACAGGTTTAGTCGGCACAAAGATGATACAGGTTTTAGAGGAGCGGAATTTTCCTGTAACAGAATTAATTCCTGCAGCATCTGAAAAGTCTATTGGAAAGGAAATTTCCTTCAAAGGAATTAAATATAAAGTGGTTGGAATGCAGACTGCAGTTGATATGAAACCTTCAGTGGCTTTATTTTCTGCAGGCGGGAGCACCTCATTGCAATGGGCTCCCAAATTTGCAGAGGCAGGAATTACAGTAATTGATAATTCTTCGGCATGGAGGATGGATCCGGCAATTAAACTGATAGTGCCTGAAATAAATGCAGATGAATTATGTGCCGATGATAAAATTATTGCTAATCCAAACTGTTCAACAATTCAAATGGTTGTTGCTTTAAATCCTCTTCACAAAAAATATAAAATTAAAAGAATAGTTGTTTCAACCTACCAATCTGTCACAGGAACAGGTGTTAAAGCTGTTGACCAATTGATGAATGAACGTAAAGGCATTAAAGGAGCAATGGCATACCCATACCCTATCGACTTGAATGTAATTCCTCAGATTGATGTGTTTACTGAAAACGGATACACAAAAGAAGAGATGAAAATGGTAAACGAAACTAAAAAAATTATGGGTGATGAAATCCTTGTTACAGCAACCACTGTGCGGATACCAGTTATTGGAGGACACAGTGAAAGTGTTAATGTAGAATTTGAAAATGAATTTGATTTGAATGAAGTACGTCAGTTACTGCAGAATGCACCGGGTGTTATATTGACAGATGATATAAAAAAATTAAAATATCCGATGCCTATTGATGCACATGATAAAGATGAGGTATTTGTAGGACGGCTCCGCAGAGATGAAACACAGGCAAAAACTTTAAACATGTGGATTGTAGCAGACAATCTTCGTAAGGGCGCTGCTACCAATGCCGTGCAGATTGCCGAGTATTTGTTGAATAATAAACTTCAACGTTCTTAAAAACTTTAAGGATTGGTTGTTATGTTATAAAAACGCATCACTTCTAAATAGTTCCTATTCGTACAGTAAGTGTTTCACGCAAAGTCCGCAAAATAAAAATACTCTTGAGATGAAAAGTCTTTATTTCAAAAAAAATCTGCATTTTTTTTGCGGAAAACTATCCGTTCCCTGCATGAAATATTTTTTTATAGACATTAAAGTCAGACAACGAGTAATATTCTTAAACGGCAAATGACATACGTCAGCAATCTCTTTGACACATATCATTTCTGAAAGTGTATATTTTTAAGACATTACGCAGGATTTAAGCAACAGGAATTATAAAACAATTCTAAAACTAATGCAGATTAAAAATTGTAAAACAAATGTGATGCTTGTCCAAAAAAATCGGATATTTGAACTTGTAATTTAAAAATTTATTTCAAAAAATTATGCACATAACAATAGGCATCACAGATACAGAAACCCGATATCAGAACTACCCGGCTTGGATTAAAGGAGACAATTCTGACATTGAAATTATCAGGCTCACTCCTGCAAATATTGATGACCAGAAAAAATGTGACGGAATTGTTCTTAGCGGAGGTATCGACACCCACCCTAAATTTTACAACAATGATTGCATTAATTACCAGTTTGCTCCCAGAGAATATAATGCTGCGCGTGATGAATTTGAGTTGAAAATTTTTAAATATGCACAAGAAAAGAAGAAGCCTCTGCTTGCTGTTTGCAGGGGAATGCAGTTAGTAAATATTGCCTTAGGAGGCGATTTAATACAGGATATCGAAGAAAGCGGAAAACTAAATCACAGAAGAAATGAAGATTCTGACAGAATGCATGAAATTACAGTTGTCAAGGGCAGCCTGATGTATGAAATTGCCGGAACTGAAAGTTGTATTATCAATAGTGCCCACCATCAGGCATTAGGTAAAATTGCAGATGAATTAGTAATAACAGCATTCTCGCCGGATGGGATTGCTGAGACGGCTGAATGGAAAAACAAAAAGGATAGACCGTTTTTATTCTGCGTCCAGTTTCATCCTGAACGATTAGCCCAGCAGCAAAACACAGATACTTTACCGCGTGAAATTAGAAAACAATTTTTAAAAGCTGTAAATCAAAAAAAATAATTCTGAACTATGATATGCTGTATTAATACCTGAGAATATTAAAACCGCATACTAAAAAACATAAACTTTCAAATCCAAAATTCAAAAAATGAACATAATAAATCCTGCAACAGAAGAGATAATTACTAATCTCGAAGAAGATGCTTTAGAAAGCATTGAACGTAAATTCAAACTGCTCCGAGAAGGGCAGGAAATATGGAATCTGGTGCCGTTAAAAGAACGCATAAGCATATTACAGCGATTTTCGGAGTTATTAAAAGAAAATATAGAACAAGACGCATCTATACTTACTTCTGAAGTAGGAAAACCTCTGCAGCAAGCGCGCAACGAAATAAACGGAGCCTGCGGCCGTATTAAATGGCTTACTGAAAATGCTGAAAAGTATTTGGCAGATGATTTAATGACAGTTGAAAAAGGAATGACAGAGAAAATTGTGTATGAACCACTCGGCGTGGTTTGCAATATTTCCGCCTGGAATTACCCATATTTAGTGGGTATTAATGTGTTTATTCCTGCCCTGCTTGCCGGCAACTCAGTTATGTATAAACCTTCTGAGTTTTCATCACTTACTGGACTGCAGATTGAAAAACTCCTTAAACTTGCCGGTGTCCCTGATAATGCATTTCAGACTGCAATCGGCGGAAGCGAAATTGGAGAAGCCCTATTACATCTGCCTTTCGATGGGTATTTTTTCACTGGCTCATATAAAACCGGGAAATATATCTATGAAAAAACAGCACACAAAATGGTTCCATGCCAATTGGAATTAGGAGGTAAAGATCCTTTGTATGTGGCGGATGACGTAACAGATATTAAAAATATAGCCGCAGGAACTGCAGACGGCGCATTTTACAACAATGGGCAAAGCTGCTGCGCTGTGGAGCGTATCTATGTTCATGAAAATGTATATGACCAGTATGTAGAAGAGTTTATTAAAGAAGTGAAGGGCTTTAAATTAGGCTCCCCTACTGAAGAGGGAACTTATATTGGCCCCCTTACACGCAAAGCACAGCTTGATTTTGTGGAATCACAAGTGAAAGAGGCTGTTGCTAAAGGTGCACAATTAGCAACAGGCGGAAAACGAGCCGGAAGAAAAGGGTATTTCTTCGAACCAACAGTATTGACAAATGTCACCCACGAAATGAGTGTAATGCGCGAAGAAAGCTTTGGACCTGTTATTGGTATTATGAAAGTAAAAGATGATACTGAAGCAGTTAAATTGATGCAGGACAGCGAATACGGCCTCACTGCCGCGGTTTATTCAGCCTCAAAAGAAAGGGCAGAAAAAATATTGTCAAAAATCAACGCGGGAACAGGTTATTGGAATTGCTGCGACCGTGTCAGTGCAGCTCTGCCATGGAGCGGACGAAAAAATTCAGGTTTCGGTGCAACTCTTTCAATCGCAGGATTACGTGCATTTACAAACCCTAAGGCATATCATTTGAGGGGCTGAGTTTTTTAATGTTTTTTAGTTTGGTAGCTAATACCACCGATAATGCCTTATGTTTAATCTAAAAAAATAGAAAATATGGTAAGTTCGGGCGACATAGAATATATTCATACTAAAAGGATAAAAAAAGGACAACTGAATTTGGAAAGTCCTTTTCTTGAATTTGCTGAATGGTTTCTTAAAATCTATGGATTTAGACCATTAAATATAATTTACGACATTATTGAACATAACAAACGACCAAGACTTCAGGTGATTTTTGAAAAGTATCAAGACGTTCGCTGGTTTCGTGCAGATAATAAATTATTTCTTAACAGCACAAGGCAGGAAGAAGTTGCTGCCGCATTCAGAAATTTAATTTTGGATTACCCGCAATTTTCAGCTGATAATTTGTATGTTATTTTCAATTCCTTTGAACCAATTGCAAAAGAGGAGGCTAACGGTAAAATTAGTAACCAAAGGCTTGATAAATTAAAATCCGACCTTTCAAATAATGACATTTGGGAAATAAGGAGAAATTTTTCAACAGGTATTTTCTTTTTCTATACAATGGAACAAGCTATTACTAACGAGACAAATGGGACTAAGGAGAAGTTAAAAGAGGAGTATTTCAAACTTATAAAGGAATGTGACGAATTCGACTACATAAAAAAAGAATCATTTGATATTAAAATTGACAGTAAAGAAAATTTTGATGAAAACTATCAAAGTAATTGGTTTTATTATTTCAAAGACAATTAAAAAGTCGGTCCTTAAAAAGTAAAAACTGCACATTTGTTTAAACACTTTCTTCCAAAAAATAAATTGATTAGCCCAAATGTTGATTTTTCAAAAATGACAAAAATAAAATTGGAAG
>CAISYK010000187.1 GCA_903889605.1 uncultured Bacteroidota bacterium | reverse complement strand
ATATTTTGAAAGAATAAACGATAGGCTTGTTCTTAAAATTGCACTCAATAAAAAAAGACGAGCGTGGTTCTCGGGATTGTGGAACTTTTCTAAAGAATATAATTTCCCGTTTCAATTTTCTAATGCGTAATCTGGGTTAAATTATTTGAAGGATCAAATTCCCATATAAATGATTCATTTTTTAAATTATTTCCAGTTCCATCGTCATCCCAACTATAACCTGTTAGCCAAACAAAATTATTATTATCAATAGAAAGAGAAGAACAACCTCCGTATAAACCACCCATCGATTTTGACCAGACCAAATTGCCATTTGCATCAAATCTGTTAAGGTCGAAGCCTCCATATCTTATCCACTGAGTTAAATAAAAATTTCCTTTATTGTCTGTAGCTAAATATTCATATGGCGTATAATATGCAATTCCACAATCTTTTGCCCAGATAAAAGTTCCTGTGGCATTATATTTCACGATAAAATAATTTAATGCCGGACATCCAGGGTCACATGGTGGTAAAATAATGCCATTGCCAAAGTTCAATGTATCAGTAATTCCACAAACCATAAATATGTTTCCGCTTGTGTCAGAGGATACTTCCCATGCCTCAACACCATACTTATTAATCAGTAATTCCTGATTTCCATTTATGTCGTATCTGGTTACAAAAAACTCTGGAACAGTAAAAGCAGTACTTCCAATAACAGCGCCTGCACCAGCATTACCGCAAATATATATTTTCTGATTTTTGCTTATATACATATCACTTGCAACATCCTCAGTAGGGCTACCAAATGTTTTGTACCATAACAAAGTTCCTGATGAATCAACTTTGCAGAAAAAAACATCATAACTTCCCAATGAATTAAATTGATTGCCATCAATTGAAAAATTTGTGAAATTGCCAACTAAATACAAATTACCTGAATTATCTGCTGCCATTCCCTTAATCCCAAAATCGCCGCTGTATTGTTTTTGCCAGCTTAATGTGCCGTTTGAATGAAATCGTTTAATCGTTGTATCGCAGGTAGTATAAACATTTCCAATAGAATCAACAGCAAATTTATTTACGTTTTCATGAATAGCCCATTCCCAATTTTGTGCCTCTGTGTTAATGAATAAGACATTCAATAACAGGAATAAGATTGTTTTTTTCATTTTGAATTTATATTTATTTACTCAAAGATTAACTCCAATTTGTCCGCTCTGTGCATCTCTGTGAAATTTTAATGTTACACAGAGTTTCACAGAGGATTTTTCACAGAGATACACAGAGAACAATGGATTTATTGTGTTTTATTGGAGACTAGATCAAACCGCCTGCTCAAATTTCATTATATGCTGTTACCTTGTCAGCAGAAGTTTTGAAGTTTGAATTTTATCATCAATTGTCACTTTCATAATATAGACTCCAACAGGAAGGCTGGATTCAATCTCGATAAATTCTTTGATACAGCCATTTGCTTTCTGAGGCGGGTTTATATAAACGACTTGTCCGATTGAGTTAATTATTTCAATTGCAACAGTTTTTCCAACTATATGATCAATACAAAACTCCATTGTGAAATGCCCTCTATTTGGATTAGGGTAAACAATAATATTATAGCTGTTTTCCAATATTGCATTTTGCTCAAGACTGTCAGCTGTTTGAGGGAGAACTAAAATTTTTAACGCGCTTGAAGGACTTAATTTTAAATTGAAGCTGATATCTGAACTTGTAACTGCATTCTGGTGTATTTCCACAGCTATTACATTTGTGCCATTTACCAAAGAAGCCGAACTTATGTTTGCAATTACAAAAGCAGATTCATTTATTCCATCAATAGCCAATGGTGCAAGGGTATTATAATTGATTGTTCCTGTTGGAAGGTTGTTTCTATAAACTTCAACACCATTAATATATACCACAGCTCCGTCATCACGTATTAAACTCAACTCTAAGCCGGGAATAATTGATTTATCTGTAACATTAAATGTTTTTCTAAAATAAGTGGTTATGTATTTTTTTGTTGATGACGGCCCATAACTGACGACTGTGGATTCTCCGCCATCACCATACCCAAGCTCAGAATTCCCTGTTTTCCATGCTGCATCATTAAAGGCTGCTGCTCTCCAGTTTGTTCCCTGGTTTGTTCCATTGTCAAGGTATTTCCAGCTGCTTCCTGCGGAAATTAATTCTGCTGCCGGGATTGGAGAGGTTACGGGGTTTACAGTTATATTAGTTACTGCCGAAACTGCAGTATTATTTCCGCTGTCAGTTACCTTTGCAGTAAGCGCATAAAGCGCTGCAGAAACATTATTCCAAGTGAAACTGTAAGGGCTTGTAAAATCTTCACCAAGCTTAACTGCACCGGCAAAAAATTCCACCTTTTGGATCGTTCCTGTTCCGCCTGCCCCTGTTGCTTGAATTGTAATATTTGAACCTGCTGTAATAGAAGTGTTATTTGCGGGTGAAGTTATAGCAGCAGATAATGTATTAGTAACAGTTATATTAGTTATTGCCGAAACTGCAGTATTATTTCCGCTGTCAGTTACCTTTGCAGTAAGCGCATAAAGCGCTGCGGAAACATTATTCCAAGTGAAACTATAAGGACTTGTTAAATCTTCACCAAGCTTAACTGTACCAGCAAAAAACTCAACTTTTTGGATTGTTCCTGTTCCGCCTGTCTCTGCGGCTTGAATTGTAATGTTTGAACCTGCATTAAATGAAGTGTTATTTGCTGGTGAAGAAATAGATGCTGTATAAGGGACAGCGAACGGCGAAAGTCTTGTGCCTGGAATAGGCCTCTCCAGAGCACCATTTGGCAGCTGCCAACCGACAGCTGAATTATCGCCTAATGTTGATTCCTTATGTAAAGCTTCGATATAATATTTATGGCCTTCAATAAGATTTATTGGCGCTGATTGCTGGGAAGGATATTTTGTCCATTGCCTTGAAGCTGTATATCCTGAAACAGATGCAATTTTTACTTTATTGGCCGGCAGATCATTGGTACTTAACCATAATTCGCTATTGTCATCGCTTGCGATCCAAAAAATATAATTACCTGTTGAGGGAGGACAGATAAATCCTCTTAAACGGCTTCCGAAATTATCACCGGCTTTAGAGGGTTCTTCAAAAATATTAAGCTGGCTTGTACTTGTGGGAACTGTATTCACTGGAATCTTAGCTACTGTTGAACCCGTAACATTAGCCCAAAAATCCCTCGTGATTGTGCCTGAAGCAGTGCATGTGAAAATAGGATTATTTACTGTAATATTTGATGGTACAGATAAAACACTATCATTTGAATTATCAATAACCAATGCGGTAATTGAATAATTTCCAGCCTGAGCATTTGTCCAGGAAAACGAATACGGATAAATAGAGTCAGTACCAATTTTTAGATCAGCTGAAAAAAAATCAACTTTTTTAATGCCGACTTTACCTTCTTCAACAACTGCAGAAATTGTTATAGGAATTCCAAAAGGAAATGCGGAATTATTAGCTGGCGATGAAACAACAACAGCTAATACAGGCGGAATTTTTGTTAAAGAATAATTATCAATAAGCAATCCTCCTTTATTATAGAATAGGAAAGTCAAAGAGTCAGAATATTCATTACAAAGCATTGCACCATAGTCTGAATTATAACGAAACCTGCTTTCCGGCAAAGGTATTTGATTAAATGAATGCAGATTCCTCCCTCCCACTCCGTTAACAAAATATGGAATGCCGTCCGCAAGCAATCTTTCATATACATGCGAGTGCCCGGCTAAAACAACATCAGCGCCCCATTTTTTAAAAGTCCACTGCATTATTGTCTGGCTGCCAAGACCTGCATCAGAACAATATGGCGGATGATGAAAATATACAACATTCCATTTGGATGTTGAATTCTGCAGTTTGTTTTTCAGCCACACTGCCTGAATTGAACTGCTGTCAATACCGTCTGCTTCATTTGGATTACTGTTTAAAACAAAAAAATGAATATTACCTTTTACATAATCATAATACCTTTCGTTTCCGGGGAGAGTAAAATATTGATAGTAGGCTTCCCCATTATTTGTGTTTATGTCATGATTACCAATGCAGGGGAAAAACCTATTTGAATCAGCACCAGTCCCATAACGGCCTGTATATGGGTAAATATAATCGTGGTAATATAGTCCTATGTTAGTATCAATCGTGATGCTTTCTCCAAGTTCATAATTGTTATCTCCAAGAGAAACTATATAATCAGGATTCCATGATTTTACTAAATCAGCAACGGCAGCTTCGTTAGAACTTGCTAATCCAAAATCTCCGATAATTGCGAATTTTTGTATTATTGATACTGGTGGGGCTGGAGAAATTATTGAATCGTCATTACAGATGTCATTTGTATTTGGACATAAAAAGGGTCGAAATATTTTTACAGGGCCAGCTATCTCTTTTCTATCCTTTACACTCTTTTTCCATGAGTTTTTTTGATTTGGAAAAAATATTGATTTTACAGATATTGAATAACAATAACAAGCAAGTAAGGTTAATACAGCGGTAAAAGCAATATTAATAATTGAACTTCTCTTTGGAAAATAATATTTCATGATATATTGATTACATATTTCTTACAATACCGTATAACTTAAAACTAGCATTGACTGTGGATTCCACTGCTTTTTTTTAACATTTGGCTGATTCGTTAAATTCGTGTCAAAAAATTACAATTTCAAAATTAACTCAAGTGAATATCTTTTTTGATGAGTTTTCGTTAAGAGAGAATTCCTAATAGACCAAACAAGAATGTTACGACTTGGACAAATCCAATAAAATCCAAAATGTGTTTATTAAAAATATTACTTCGTCAATAATATCTTTGATGTTTGAATTTTATCATCGATAGTTACTTTCATTAAATAAACTCCGATAGGAAGGTTTGATTTCAATTCGATAGATTCTTTTATACAACCATTTATTTTTATCGGCTGATTT
>CAISYK010000186.1 GCA_903889605.1 uncultured Bacteroidota bacterium | reverse complement strand
TATTTTTAACACTTCTTAAGGAATTTTTAATTTAAGCGACTCTTGGCGTCTAATTTTATTTTGAGACAACCCTCGTTTTTACTTTTTGTGAATATACAAATTAGTAAATCCCAATCGATTCGCTATTAATACCCCAATTATTCAATTATCAATTTCTCTGTTTGATTTCCTTTTTCAGTTACAAATTCAAAAAAGTAAATTCCTTTTTTCAAGTATTGTACATTCATTTCAATTGGATTGACTCCGCTGGTTATCATTAATTCATTGCTGTATACAGAGCGACCAAGCATATCAAATAATTTTACACTTACTTTTTGATTTTTTGGAGAAGTATAACTTACTTCAAAATTACCATTATTAGGATTTGGAGCAAGTATGATCAAATCATTGTCTTTTTCATTATCTGTGATACCAAGAGTTTCTGCATTACATGGCACATTTGGACTTGCAATTTTAGTCATTGTTGAAAAATCAATATAACAAGCATAATCAGGATGATCGATAAATGGATTACGGTTTCCTTGTAATGAATCAACATAGTCATTCCGGGCAATTTCGAAATTGTCAGGAGGGTCTTGAGTGTTCCAGGTTTTTAATATGTTTTGATCTTGCCCATAAGGGATGGTATTGCTGATATGACTTGGTAAAGCCCAGCTGCCTCCATAAACAGCATCTGTGTTTACCGGCCCAGTGTATGTCACGCCTGTATAAGTTATGCACTGATACAACATACAGCGTGCAGCATCTCCTTTATCAGCATCGCGTGGCTCGAAAACTTTGTGTCCGTTTGCATCATAACCTATTTTACATCCTAAATAAGATGATATTGGAGTCACTACAACACCAAGCGGATTATTACTGCGTATACCATTTACATTCGTTTGATTAGTTGGGGTTATCATGTGAAAATCATTGTATTCCGGGCGATTTTGAAAGCTAGGATCGTTAACTGTAGGCTGCCAGCTTTGGCAATAAGTATGCTCACGGCTGAAGTTATCAGTAGTCCAGTCAAAAGGTTCAGAATATACTTTATTCTGACCGCTGTAAACGCAAGTAATTACTCGTTGATTAGCAGTAGTATCACGTGTGTAGAAAGTGGCTGCCATCATTGGCCCGTAATTACTATACAATTGAAGAGTATGAGGGTTTGTTTTTGCATGCAGATCAGTAACAAAAGTCGTACTGGATGTGGATATTGTACTGTAGTAATTTGCAGGCTCCATTGAACCTAAGCTTGTTATGTTTCCTGCTAAAGGAGAAGCAGTTAAATAATTACGATAAGTTCCTGAACCGTTGTAAGCAAATACTTCGAAATAATATTGTATGCTTGATATAATATCATTTGGTGTAAAGCTGGTAGAATTTGAACTGTAAACTACTTTTGAATTTCCAATCATATCACCGCGCTCATAAATTATGCCGTCTGAAGGAACATCTGTAATAGCTGAGCCGTTTCTTCTTAGTACTAAGTAACCGTCAGCTGAAGGAGATGCATTTGTAAATGAACCGACAACTTTATAAGACTTTACTGTTGGAAAGGTTAAATTAGTTGCCTGTGCTGTAGGTTCAGTTGCCAAATTGCCTCCAATTCCATACAAATTAATTATATATGGATTGCCGTTTACATCATCATTATCAATAGTTAAAATAGCATCGCGTGTACCGGCAGCAGAAGGCGTAAAATCTATATTAAGACTTGTGCTGCTTGCTGCGTTAACAGTAAATGGTGTTGTAGTTGTTAATGAATAATCAGCTGCGGCTGAACCAGAAATAACAGCATTAGAAACCTGCAGTGCAGTAACAGTTCCGAGGTTTTGGACAGTTAATGTTAAGTTTAAAAGGGTACTTACAGGAGAGCTGAAAGTGTATGTTCCTCCATTAACGATTGTATTATTGCCCTGCTTTACGTTTATTTCCTGGGCTGTGGAAACTCCGACAGCAATTGTAACGTTGTCTAAACCAACATTTCCTGTACTATGTGTTGCAAATCTGAAACGAACATAACGGCTGGCGCTGTTTAAATTACTTGTAAGCGGCGAATAAGTTGCTGGCAATGTTGTGTAGGCTGTTCCAACAGTTGTAAAAGTTGTTCCGTTTACAGATTCTTCTATTACAAAATTTCCAGCCCAGGTACCGCCTGGAGGAGGATTTCCAACTATGTCAAAAGATAGGACACCTGGAGTGCTGTTAAAACTTATTGTTAACGCATCCCCTGTGGTAGTAAATTTTGCCGCAGGGGCTGGATTACCGGAAGCGGCATAGTAAGCAAATCCTGTTCCAGAAGTAGACCATCCGGTAGGCAGAGTTGTAGTTGCAAAATTCCAAGATGCAGGTAAAACTGCGGTCTGTGAAATACCAGCTGAAATAATACAAAAAACAGCTAGTGATGTGAGTAAATTCTTTTTCATTTTTCTTGTTTTTAATTACACTTTTTAAATTATTATTTTAACGAACTATTCTTTAAGCTATAAATTGTTTGTTCAAAAATTATTAAAACGCAACTCGACATGATAAATTTATTCGTCTGCCCATGCCCATGAATACTACTGCTGTAGTTGCATCAAAATTTGCACCGTTTTGCCCGTCTGTAATGTAAACTGTGTCTAATACATTAACGACACCTGCCGTAATTCCGAATTTTAATTTCCTGTAATCAAAATCATAACCTGCATAAATATCCAACAATCCGTAATTAGGCATTTTCCACGATTCACGATCTTTATCGGCCCCCACTAATTTTGTAGGATCAAAGTTTGCGTAATTTTTTGCGAAATATGTAAAACGAGGTTTTATATATAGATTTTTGATGATTTCATAACGTAAACTTCCGCCGTATTGTATTTGAGCAGCATCACCAACATGTATATTCTTTGCACTAAAGTCAACTGAGTCCTGTATAGCTCCGCTCTCATTTGTAACATACACTTTTTGCCCGGATATTGTTTTCCAGTCGCCGATTGAGGCCAGTCCTTCAAAATCAAGATTCTTTTGTATTTTGTAAATAAAATCAATTTCAATTCCTTTGTGTAAAGCATCCAACCCATTAATATTATAGGATAAAACGCCTCCATTAACAAGATCTGGAACAGTTGGCGTATAAGCCGGCGGCTTATTTTTCCATAGTGTGTAATAGAAGTTTACGTTTGACGCAAATTTTTGGTAATGAAATCCATAGCCGCCTTCAACTGCATAGACTTTTTGATTTTTTATATCTAAAAAGGCTTTATTATTATTATCAAAAACAACACTCATTCGAGGCGCCATATTTAAGAAGCCGAGATTAACAAAGGCGCTGTTATGATCATCGATATTATAATTAGCTCCGCCTTTAATCGTATATCCCAAAAACCATTTACGGTCAGTAGTTGCAGCGCGGGCTTCGGTAGATTTATTTGTATAACTTACACCTTTATAAACAAGTGTGTCGCCGTATCCTACGGCTTGTTGTATAGTTGTATCTGGTAAAACAAGATCTTTCTTTTTAAAATAATCTATTCTTTGGAACCCTGTTTCGGAAACGGAACCTGTAATAAAGGCGCTCCATTTATCTTTTTTATATTCCGCCTGTCCAAAACCGCCGGCCCACATTACTTTTGCATCATTATAATAGCTTACTTTATCCCCTACACGTTTCATACTGGCTTCTTTATTTGCAGAAGCAAATGGTTGATTTTTGTCTGAAAAGTCAAGAGCATAATCTCCGCCGATAAGGTTGTAAACACTTTGAAAGTGCGAGCCTTTATAATAACGGCCGTCCACTCCTACTAATGCTGAAATGTTGCTGTTAACCTTGTAATTCCAAGTGGACAATACACCATACCACATGTGATTGTTATTTGCTGAACGAAGGTAATTTGATGAGGAATGTTCCGTAGTACTGTAATATGATGATATATTTGTTGAATTGTAATCGTAAATTTCCTGTACCTTAATTTGGCCGTTTGTTGTATCTCTGCTGGTTCCTCCTTTAAAGGCTGTTCCTCCTCCAGTACCAACTGATAAATAAAGAACTGTGGAAACATTTAATTTTTCATTAGGATTCCAAAAATGTGAAAAATTAAACTGCGGTTTATGAAAATAATTTATTTTTTCATTAAAAACATCTCCGTTTAAATACCCCCAGTTTGAGTTGTAGCGTAAGCCGCGATCTCCCAGAGTTGGTGTTGTGTAATACTGCGATGTATTCGTACCCATTACTTTATACACAGAGTCTGTATTAATATGCAGATCCTGAGCTAGTTTTTTACTGTAAACCGCTACAGGTAATAATGGGGTTGCCCGCTGCCCGTGTGATTGAGGGGCTCCGCTTGCACTAAAACTAAATAATTGTTTTTTAAAACGTTTTTGAACTTTAAAAAAGTATGAATATGCATCATCAAATGTTGCATCCGGCCAGCCTGTCCCCCACTTGCGTGATCCTGCAGCTGTAATTCCCCATCCGCCTTTTAGGGGGCCTGAATTAATCCCGAATGATGTTTTATATAAACCATAATCATTTACTTCCTGCTTTACGCTTGCACCCATTTTTTGGTCAATCCCTTTTGTTATTATATTGATTGTACCGCCAACTGAGGCTATTGCTAATTTTGATGCACCTAAACCGCGCTGTACCTGCATAGTTCTGGTAATATCACCTAATCCATCCCAGTTGCTCCAATAAACCTGGCCATTTTCCATATCGTTTACCGGCACACCGTCAACCATAACTGCTACATTACGCTGGTCAAATCCGCGGATGCTGACACGAGCATCACCGCTTCCCCCTCCTTGTTCAGTAGCATATACACCTGGTGTTGAATTCAAAACCATAGGTAAATCACGTGTTCCTAACTCTTCCTGAATTTGTTTTGTTGTTACGTTGGAAAAGGCTACTGGAGTTTCGCGTATTTTTGCTACATCCGCAACAACTTCAACTTCATTCAGTGTTTTAGTAATCAGAGAAAAACTCACATTGACAGGCTTATTCGCAACTTTTATTTTTAATTTTTGAGGATCGTAACCAACATAAGAAACTGAGATAGTATACTCCCCGGAGTCTGCTTTTATGCTGAAGTTTCCATTAATATCGGTTACCCCGCCTTTACCTTCTGCAATTAAAACGGTTGCGCCAATTATTGTTTCACCGGAGGCAGCATCCTTTACTGTTCCTTTTATTTCTCCGCCTTTTTGTGCAAGAAGTAAAAGTGAATTAGCTGCAAAAAATAAAATAAGAATGATATGTTTCATGGCTGAAGTTTAAAGTAAAAAGTTCAAAAGTTTCAAGTTTACTGCAATACACAGAACCTGAAACTTCTAAACTTGAAACTTTTTTAATTACTGAAGAGATAGTTTTACAACGGATGTTTTATTGTTTTCGAAATTTACTTTTACGGTATAAACTCCTTTAGCAAGATTTGCTGTTTCAACTTTTGCCTGATTTCCTTTTTTAGTTCCTTCTGTGTTTATTACTTTCTGTCCGAAAACATTATATACTTCAATGCTGACAATAGTTTCTGATGTAGAAATATTGAAAAAACCATTGTTTGAAGGGTTTGGATAAACGATCACAGAAGCAGTGTTGTCAACAATTTCGTTAATTCCTGATGCGTTGCCGCATGTGCAGATATGTGTGCCTAATCCTGTCCAGGTATCTTTAGGTAAAGAATCCCATTCAGCTGTAGTTATAAATTCATTAGTTGGATTTACAGTTATACCTGTTGTAACACTTGCTTTACGAACAAGCGTGTGGTTTTCAGTAAGGATAGCACCAGAACCTGGAGATCCGTCATAAGGAGAATTATAGCTCCAGCCGTAAGAACCGCCGCTTGATGTCATTGCTGCATCGCCGATTTTTCCCAATATATCAATCATAGTAGTATTTTTGAATAATACCATAGCATCATTGCCGTTAAAATAAGTTGGCGCCGGATAAGCTCCGTCCAATTGATTAGCCATTACCTGTAAAGCTGGGCTGCATGCAGGTGAAGGAGGACTAACTACAGTTGTTGTTTGGCCGTTAACAATAATAAATACTCCGTGTGCTGCAATGGTACCTGACAAGCTAAGAACTCCGCCAGCCGCAGATGTTTGAGCACCATTTGAAAAACGCTCAAGTCTATAACCAGTTAGGTTAATGGCATTGCTTGTTGGGTTGTAAATTTCAATTGCTTTGTCATTTCCTGTACCTTCAACATACTCGGAAATAAAAAGTTCAGTGCACTGTGCATTCGCCGATAAACAAGCAGACAGCGTAAATACAGAAAGTAAAAGTTTTTTCATGGTATTAAATTTTTATGGTTATAAATTTATGATTTTTTAGGAGAAGCGGTTTCGGACTTATTCTTTAATCAGCAGATTTGCTGTAAACAAAAAATTGGAGTCTTATATGGTATTCACTTCTTTGAATATTAATTGTGCAAAGTTAATCTTTATTTTCTTTCGTAAAATTCTTTTTTAAATAATAGTAATTAACAGATAATAAACAAGTAATGAAAAATTAACATTTGAATTGAATCTGCAGCATATTTTTAATGGCATCCGTATGCAGGTGATATTGTGTCAAATAATTAATAAATAATTAATCGTTTTTTTATCGCGGAATGAATAAGCTTGATTAAAAAAAAGCGAAACAAAATGCTCCGCTGTTTCATAACAATATTTTGTAAAATATTAGGCGGCTAAACTGTTGATTTTGTTTTGCAATACGGCGTTATTATCAGCTGTCATTGATACCCCCGGCTCTTTTACCTCATTACTGTATATTTTTCTAAACAAGAAGGGCACAAACAGTTATCATAATCTTCTTTTAGTTCATTTAATGTATCCAAATCAATATACAGGCTTTCGCACCAGCAGCCCGCAGTTTCACAGGAGCATTCAAACAAATCATTACATCTTGAGCAGTTTTTGCTTGCCATTTTTCTATTCCGTTATTAAAATACAAACTCTATCAACATTTCCATTCATAGGAGGATTGAGTTTTGAAATTTTTAAATCTATTTTTTTTATTGCTGGAAATTCATTTTTCAATTGATTTACAATACGCTGTCCTACTTGTTCTATCAAACGTGACCGTATTGCCATTTTGGCTTTCACAATGTTGTAAACAGCAACATAATCAATAGTTTTAGTTAAATCATCGGTAAGCGCTGCCTCTGAAAAATCGGTTTCCATAGTAACATCAACAATGTAATTACACCCTATCTTACTTTCTTCAATTAAGCAGCCATGGTAAGCGTAAATTTTTATTCCTTCTACTATTATT
>CAISYK010000185.1 GCA_903889605.1 uncultured Bacteroidota bacterium | reverse complement strand
TAGGAAATGGAACCTCTCCTTATTGTTTAATACTGTAATTTTGAAAAGGTAACCTTTAAAAATAATCTCATATATGACTTTTATAGACAAATTTAAACCCATCATCAGAAAATTGAGAATGCCTCAATTAAAAATCAAGCATTTACCTTGGGAAAATTTTATCCTTATTGCAGTATGTAGTTTATTATCACTATATGTATTTTATCAAATACGCACTAATCCTCAAATAAAATTAGACGCCGGAGCGACATTAAGAAATCTATTGACTATTAATGGAATATTTTCGGCAATACTTATTACTTATCTATTTACTAGAATTACTTGGTCAAAAGACAGAAAGCTAGAATTATATGACGAAGCAATATCACTTTCACAAAAAATCACAGAGTTTAGACGCATATTATACAAACTAACTCTTTATTATAATGTTTGGAGCGAAGATAAGTACGCAAAAAAATTAATCGACCACGGAAAATTCAAACATATAGATTTTTATGATTATAGATTAAAAATGCTTCGTGACTATAAATCCAAAGATGCATTGCTTATTGACGAGTTTTACAATCACGAAAATTTCTCTGAAGGAATATCAACATTATATTTGGCAATGGTATCACTGATAAAAAACAGAAAAAGTGAATTTTTAATTCAAGAAGAACTTTACAACGATTTTCAACACAAAGACCTTTATGATTTTAATACCGTGGTACGTTGGATTGAATGTGGTATAATGAGCACAATCTGGTATTGGCTGAATCAAAATCAAAACTGGATTTATTATGACGCTTTAAGTAAAAATGACAAAGAATATATACTTGCCGCCGCTTCCCGAATTAATAGTAAACATGAAGGGAAAGAATTAAGCAATAAATTATTAGAGGAATTAGCGGGCGATATGGATGCGCATTATTTAAAGGAATTATATTCACGATTACGAAGTCTAAAAAAAGGAATTCAGGATCTTAATCTTTTAATTATAATACTCATTTCATTTAGTCTGTTTTTTGGGATTTTAGTGCCTTTCTTATTATTTTTATTAAGTTCAACAGAATTTTGGTATTCAACATCCGTTGCTCTGATAGCTTCTATTAATGCGGGTCTTATAAGTTATTTCATTTTAAAATTTCCTTTTCTTATAAATAAAGAATTAAAATGGGTGTAGGATTGATTGTAAAATGAGTTTAAAATAAATGAAAGAATCCAATTGCAATAAAAACATAGTTTTTTTTGAAATTGTATCTGCTGAATGATGTATAAAGCGAAAATAATATTCATCTTTTTATTGTGTTTTGAGAATTTTGAAATTTACTCTCAAAACCAATACGATGTTGACAGCATTGCAAAAAATGTATCACTTGGCAATTACAACCAAGTAATTAAATTGGGGTACAAGGCTGTTTATAATATTAATAAAAGAGAAAAGGAAGATGTGGCTTGGATTTATGACTATTTAGCCTGTGGTTATGCACAAGAGTGCTACCAAACGGGTAATTATGTTAATGTTGATAGCATAAAATATTTTGCAGAAAAATCCTTGAAAATTATTATTAAAATTAAACCAACTCATATTTTAGTATCCAATAATTATTTTTTATTAGGCTCATTCAATTTTATAAAACAACAGTATAAAGAATCAATATTATATTATCAAAAGACAATTCAAGATTGTGAAAGAAATAATTATTTTAATGACTATTTTTTGACATCTGTAAAACAGGTTGGCATTCTTTATAGTTTGCTTGAAATGCCCGATAGCTCATATACTTATCATCAAAAGGCAATAGAAATAAATGAAAAATATTTCAAATCAAAATCCGATTTAGCAGATACATATTACCAGATTACACTCATATCACACTTAGATATTAATAAACAACTCGATGCTGCTTTTATGGCAGAAAAATTATATTCTGATTTGTTTGGTGGTTATTGTTTTCAAATGACCGAATTGAATTCTTCTATAGGTAGAATATATAGTTCAAAGGGCGATTATAAAACAGCTTTGAATTATTGTTTGAGGAACAATCAAATTTTTGATTCTTTAAATCTTAATAATTCAACTAAAAGTTTAAAGAATTTCATTGACATAACAAGACTATATGATAATCTTCAGAATTTTGATAGTGCGTTATATTTTGCGAATATAGGATTACAAAAAATTGATAGTAGTAACAATGACCCATACATTTTAGGTGAATTATATTATAGGAAGGGTAGAGCTGAGGCAAGCAAGTATAATTATAGTGAAGCTATCAAAGATTATGAAAAATCTATATTCAACTTTAATTTATCAAAAGATATTTTTCTCTTAGGCGGGGTATATATGAATCTTTGCGAGGTATACCAGAAAATTGGTGATTTTGAGAATGCTATTAAATATTATAAAATTGCTTTAGATATGACAGAAAAAACTTATGGTAAAATTAGCCATGAATCTGCAAACATACGTACATCTTTAGGAGATTTTTATAACACAACTAACCAACCGGAAAACGCCTTAACAGAAAAGTTAGCTACGAAAGAAATATTTGATAAATTATATCCTGATAACTCAGTGGAAAAAGCCCAAATATTAAATGATATTGGCTTGGCGGAATTAGGCCTTCATAAATTCGATAGTGCTAGAAATTATTATTTTCAGTCGCTAAAAATGTATGAAAGTTTAGGATTAGAGAAAACAGAAAGTTATGCTTTACTACTTGGTTGCATATCTGGCCTTGAACAAAATATTTCCAATTATAATCAAAGTATTCTATACACAGAAAAGCAACTCGACATATATATAAATTTGTTTGGTCCAGAAAGTGAAAAGGCCGCCTTGGGATATTCTTCATTGGGTTCTTTATTTCAATCTACATTCAAATTTTCACAAGCCAAAGAAAACTTTAATAATGCATTGAACATCCGATTAAAAAAACATGGAGAAAATCACGAAAGTATAGCGCATTCCTATTTCGATTTTGCGAATTTATACAGAGATTTATCAATTATGGACAGTTCTATTTTCTTTTATGAAAAAGCACTCAAAATTTATGAAACCGTTTACCCGAATGGCTGTGATTATGTATTAAATACTTACAATAGCCTGGCGAATTTGTATTGGTCAATTGAGGATTTTAATAATGCGAAAAAAATTAAAAATAAAGCGTTAGAGGTTAGTGTTAGGTTGTATGGCGCGGCGAGTGAAAATACAGCATCTATATATTTGAGTATGGCCACACACGAGCAAGATTCCGATACGGTAATTGCACTTCTTAATAAAGCCGAAAATATTTTTTTAAAAATTAGCCATAAACATCCAGATTTATCAAATTGCTATTTTCAAATAGCGGATGAATACTTCAAAAAGGTGGAATACAAAAAGTGTAGGGATTACGAAACAAAGGGCTTGAACATTGATATTGCTAATTACGGTGGAAAATCTTGGTCTGTCGCTTTTGATTATGCAAGATATGCACAGCATTATCGTGAAGCAAATATGTATAACGAAGCTGTTTTGTATTTAGATAAAGCTATTGAAATTATGAAAGAAATCAAAGGGTCCAATTCCAGTGAAGTTGGCATTTTGAAGAATGATTTATTCAACACCTACCTCAAATTTGCGGACTATGAGAATGCATTTGGCTGTTTGGATGAAGAGGAAAGAATCTTAAAAAAGCTATATGATACAACTCATATTTCTTTTGCTGACTTGTATGAATCTTATGGAGATATTTATTATCAACTTTCCGAATATCAAAAAGCATTAAAATATAACCGAATGGGTTATAAAATTGCAAAAAACTTTTATAACGGGAGGTCTCCAAAAATAGTTGGTTATTCAAATCAATTAGCAATTTGTTACGTCGGATTGGGAAATCTTGATAGTGCTATAGAAATATTTTTTGAAGGATTAAGAATATTGAAAGATATTGGATATGAAAACGCTTTAGATGCGGCAACTATTTATAATAATATTGGCACTATATATTTGAGTTTTAACTCATCTGATGCAAAGAGTAATTTTTTAAAATCAATAAATATTTATAGAAATAAAAACAGTGTTTTTTCTAAAGGAACCGAAATTTCTTATGGAAATTTGAGTATTGCCTATAGTGATTTATCTGAAAACAGATTAGCACTTGCTTATGCTGACTCTGCACTCATGATTGCAAAATTTGTATATCCCAAAAACTCAACCGCTTTGGCTTCAACATATAGAATTGTTGGCCACTTATTTGAAAACCAATTTTTGTATGATTATGCCTCTAATTATTACAAACAAGCATTAAATATTTACCTTGAAAATTTTGATTCTCTCAATGCTGATGTGGCTAATACTTTACAATTTATTGGGCATATTAAATTAATGGAGAGTAAATATGACTCCGCACTTTTCTATTTTACCAAGGCGTTAAGTTTGAATAATAAAATGGGTAAGAGAAGGGATGGAATAATGTCTTATTTAATGTATAATAAAACTGAATCCGAATTATTTTTAGGGAAATTTAATGATGCTTGGAATAGTTCTAAAGATGCGATTGATGGAAAATATAAAAATTGGGTTACTTACCTGCCTTTAATGAGCGAAAGGGATAGAGAAAATTACATTAACGAATTAACAGGGACATTTAATTTACAAGGTAATATTGCGTTACATGGTCAAAAATTAGATTTAAATTTTCCGGGTGAAATTTTCAATAATTCAATTATGCTTAAAGGGATTTTATTTAATCAGCAACAAAAGTTGAGAAATAATCGTTTTAAAAATCAAGATTCCAATTCTATAAATTTATATTCAAAATTTCAGGAATTAAGGAATAAGTTGGACAAAATTTATGAGCTTACACCCGAACAAAAAAGAATAAATAATTATAATATTGACAGTATTGAAAGGGTGTTTCGTGAAATTGAACGAAAAATTGCATTGTTAAATAAAGATACAGACGATAAAAAGAATTGGGTAAGTATTCAACAAAAAATTAATGGTGATGAAGCTATCGTTGAATTTGTAAGGTTTAGTAACATTTCCAAATTAAAAGTTTTAATAAATCCGGATTTTTATATTCCGGGTATAGTTGACTCTTCATTTTATGCAGCCCTAATTCTTACAAGCGAAACCAAAGAACATCCAAAACTTATTTTATTAAAAAACGGGAATGATATAGATAGCACTTATTACACTCACTATCAGCAATACATTACCAATCCAAAACAACGTGAAGATAAAGATTGGGAATCATACCAACATTATTGGGCAGCAATAGATTCTGCAATTGGAGATAAAAAAATTGTTTATGTTTCTCCTGATGGAGTTTATAATAAAATTAATTTGCAAACGCTTGTAACACCTGATGGCAGCTATTTATCAGATAAAAAAGATATTCGCATTATAGGCTCTTCCAGAGATTTATTACTTCCGGCTTTGCCACTAAAAAAATCTGCTAAAAATGCTTTGCTGGTTGGGAATCCTAATTTTAAAACAAATACTATAATTGTTGATTCTTCACTATTAGTAGAGAATCAACATAAAAGTGATGCACTACTATATACCACAAGAAGTTTTGAAAATACAGATATAAGTCAATTACCAGCCGCCGAGAAAGAGGTTAATGCAATTTCTACACTATTAAAAAGCTACAATTACCAAACTACCACCCTTACCGGAAATAATGCACAAGAAGCAAGGGTAAAAGCAGTGTCAAGTCCTTCCATTCTTCATATTGCAACTCACGGTTTTTTTGAAAAAGATTTGAAAGCAGATGGTGATGGTAAAAATATGGCTGGCAATTTTAAAAAAGCAATTGAAAACCCAATGCTGCGATCCGGGTTATTACTTGCCGGCGCAGAAAATACAATTAAAGGAAATTATAAACCAACTGAAGGATCAGAGAATGGAATCCTTACTGCTTACGAAGTTCAGCAAATGAATTTAGATAGTACAGAATTAGTAGTGTTAAGTGCCTGTGAAACCGGACTTGGTGATGTTAAAAATGGAGAAGGTGTTTACGGTTTGCAAAGAGCATTTCGTATAGCGGGTGCAAAAACAATAATAATG
>CAISYK010000184.1 GCA_903889605.1 uncultured Bacteroidota bacterium | reverse complement strand
GATAAAGATTTAGTGCAAAAATCAATAGAAGATGCAAGGAAGACAAAAGGAGAGTGGGCGGAATTTCAGGTGCTATACGAATTGCATCCTGTTGTTAGGTATTACATGACCAAGCTTGAGGCAAGCGTAAATAAAGATGTTGCCTTAGTTGCTAAATCCAAAGTGTTTCCTACTAAAACAGCGTGGTTTGTTTTCCAGGGGCAGGTATCTAACAATTTAGGTCAACCTATACTGGCCGACTTCCTGGTAGTGGGATTGAAATCAGATGGAAGTATTTTAAGAAAAACATTTGCTTTAAATGATTTCATTGAAGAGTTTAAATTGAAGGAAACACTTTACACCGAAACTATTTCCCTTGAAGAAAATGAAAATCTCCAAAATATATTACCTGATGCGGTTGAATGGGCTAACCATCACATGCAAGAGGAACAACAGAAATTAGAAGGGAAGATGGAAGGGAAATTGGCTGAATACGAATCAAAGATTGAAAAATGGCACGCTGTAGCTATGGAGCAACTGGAAATGGATTTTAGTGAAAAAGCTGGCGGACATTTCTGGGCAAGGATAAAAGATTCAAGACAAAGAGAAATTGAAACAATTTTAAGTGAATCAAGCCAGTACTATAAAAATTTAACCTCATTACATGGTGAATCTTATTTAAAAGTATTAGCGGTGTTTTATAACTCATAGAATTAATGATAAGGTTTATAAAAAATACGGGTGATTATTTTTCGTCAAATTATTTTGATGAAGATTTCACTTCTAAAGTATTATCGAAAACTGGTTATGCTGCTGAAGATATTAAGGAGTTTAATAAAAAAATCACTCCTTTAAAAGACCGCTTTTTCAGATTCAAGCAGTTGTTTATTGAAGGTAAATTGCGTACCAAGGATAAAGTTTTTGAAGCCCATCAATTTCACACTCAGCTTTTGAATGCCATAGGATACGATGGCAATCACCATCAATATGACAATCTTTTTCATTTAACTGAACAAGATGTAATCCCTGTTCGCCATATTTTATACCGAGGGGACCAACCGCATTTAATGATAATGGAGATGCAGGCCCTGATAAAGGAAGATGATGTTGAGCCTGATGGTTTGTTTGAACAGAGTTATAATGTTGAGGAGGAAGAACAATCAAATCCGCCTCAACGTTACCATAGAAGTCAATGGGATAGAGTTTTTACAACACCCAAAGAACTTAAAATATCTCCTGTAATCATAAACAAAGCCATTTCAGAGCTTTTTTTATTGGAGCAACACATACGCCCCAAATACATTTTACTCTTAGCAGGTAATGTTATCTTTTTGCTGGAGCAGGAAAAATGGTTCCGAGGAAGTTATTTAGAATTTGACCTGGAGGATTTATTTTCTGAAGCTACTGCAAATAGAAATGCGAATTATTACGCTTTATTTTATTTCCTAATTGGTAAAGAAACACTTGCGCCAGATAGCAACATGGTTCTACTTGACCAATTGGATGAGGATAGCCATAAAAGTGCTTATGAAGTCACAAAAGACCTTAAAGAAGGGATTATTCATGCTGTTGAAGCATTGGCAAACGAAGCATTGTATTATCAGAAGAACGAGCTGAAAGAAATATTTGATGAAAGCGATGATAAATTTGAACAAGAAATAAAAGACGATTGCTTAAGAATTATTTACCGAATGCTTTTTATTTTTTATGCAGAGAGTAGAGAGGATTTAGATATTTTGCCGAGCAATGACCCTATCTATAACAAAGGTTATTCATTAGAGATGTTAAGAGAACTGGAGCAAGTTCCTTTGTATTCAGTAAACAGCTTGGATGGCTATTTCTTTCATGAATCCTTAAGTAAACTATTTGAAGTTTTAAGTTCAGGTTATCGTGAAAGGGAAGTAAATGTTTATGATAAAGACCAAATTAAGACTGATAATAATATCAAAATCAATAAAAGTTTTAGAGTTCGGCATATTGATTCGCCAATTTTTGATAACCGTAAGCTAAATCATTTACACAAGGTTAAATTTCGAAATAAAGTTTGGCAGGATATTATTTGTCGTCTTTCACTTTCAAGGCAGCAAAAGAATAAAACACGTGGCCGTATTTCTTATGCAAATTTAGGAATCAACCAATTGGGTAGTGTTTATGAAAGTTTACTCGCTTTCCGTGGCTTTTATGCTGAACAGGATTACATTGAAGTACACAAGGCGAAGAAACCTGAAGAAGGAACCTTCCTTGTTCCTCGGAGCAGAAGAGATGATTTTAAGGAAGATGAAATTTTAAAAGATGCCAATCACCAGGATATTTTAATTAAGAAAGGTTTATTCGTTTATCGTTTGAGTGGACGTGATAGACAGAAGAGTGCTTCTTATTATACCCCAGAAGTTTTAACCCAATGCACCGTTAAGTATACTCTTAAACCAATTCTTGAAAAATTAGAGAAGGGTGAAATGAAAGCACTTGAACTGCTCGATTTAAAATTGCTTGAGCCAGCTATGGGTGCTGCTGCATTTCATAACGAAATGATTAATCAATTGGCAGATGCTTACGTAAGTTACCGTCAAAAGGAATACCGTGATTCAGGCAAAAAAGAATGGAAAATTGAACCTGATAAATACAAAGAAGAGCTTCAAAAAGTAAAAGCATACATAGCAACCCATAATGTTTACGGTGTCGATTTAAACCCTACAGCAATTGAATTAGGTAAACTATCCTTATGGTTGAATGTGATTCATAAAGATATGGAGACACCTTTTTTCAGTAATCGTATTTGTGTCGGTAATGCTGTAGTTGGAGCATGGCTTAAAGTTTACCCTGAGAAAGAAATTTCGGAGGAATACGAAATAATAAGAAATGCAAAGGGGAAAGATAATAAAGCACTGGTAAAAAAAGAGTGGTGGGATAAAGCTCCAAAGAAATTAGAATTTAAGCCAAATACTGATTACGATAAAATAAAAACAAATCGGAAGCCAAATGAAATTTACCACTTCCTGTTACCCGATAAGAATATGGTTCCTTCTGCTGGTATTAAAATTTTAAAGGAAGAGAATGAAAAATTTAGTAAAAGAGTAGGTGTTTGGAAAAAAGAGTGGATTAAACCATTAACAAAAACAGAAATTGAAAAGCTTAAAGTAATTTGTAATTCTATTGATGATTTGCTTGCTGAATATTACCGCTTCCAACGAAATATTAATTTACAAACAGGCTCAAGGCAAAACATTTTTGGAGCAGCTAAAAAATCAGAGCAAGGAATACTTGAAATGCGGAGTTATGACGAAAAAGAAAAGTTAGCAGACCAACGTAACCGCCATAGTGCCCCATATTTTAAATTAAAAATGGTAATGGACTATTGGTGCAGTCTTTGGTTTTGGGATGTGCGTCAAGCCGATGAATTACCTACCCGTCAGCAATACTGGCAAGACATTGCCAATATTTTACAATTGGATTTAAATAAAATAATTACCGAGGAAGCAGAACAAAGCTTTACGAAAGGTCAGCAACAACAATTGTTTTATGCTGGCGGTGAACAATTGCAAATTGGTGAAAATACTGAAAGCGCACCGAAAATTTTTCAGGAAGTCGTTATAGAATATACCGAGCGAAAAGATTTGTTTGACAACAATCAGCGCCTTCAAATAGTAAATAAGTTATCTCAAAAGTATTTTTTCTTTCACCCTCAACTTGAATTTTTAGAAGTGTTTTGGGAAAGAGGAGGTTTTGATTTAATAACGGGTAATCCCCCTTGGCTTAAAATTGAATTTGAGGAAAAAAATATTATTTCTGAAAAGCTACCTGAAATTTCTATTAGAAACAACTCGGCTTCGGAAGTGAAAAAGATGAGGGAGGATTCTTTTGTCAAATTTAGAGGATTCAAAGAACAATATTATGAAGAAGTAAAAGAAACTTTAGGATTATCAGCCTTTCTGGGCTCAATTCAAAATTATCCATTATCAGATGGACAATCTCAAGCCGCAAATTTATACAAAGCGATTTTGGAGAATTCCTTTAATATCATTTCCAATATTGGCTATATCGGTCTCGTACACCCAGAAGGAATATATGAAGACCCTAAAGGTCAAGTATTGAGACAGGAAGTCTATAAAAGACTGAAATTTCATTTTCAGTTTAAAAACGAGTTAGTGCTTTTTTCAGAAGTTCATCATGAAACTATATATGGTTGTCAGATATATTCTGGAAAAAAATCCGATGTAAATTTCATTTCTATAAATAACCTTTTTCATCCATCAACAATAGACGGATGTTTCGTTCATGATGGGAATGGACCTGTTGCGGGTTTTAAAGTAAAAGATTTGCAATCAGATAAAATGGTTTGGAATACCTTTTCTCATAAAGACCGAATAGTTCATTATTCTGATGTTGAATTAAAAATATTAGCAAAAGCTTTTGAGAATTCAAATGAATGGGAAAGGGTGAAACTTGTTTCTATCCATACAAACCAAATAATGCAAGTTATTAGGAAACTAAGTTTATTTCAGGGGAAAGTTGAAAATCAGCCTTATTATATTACAGATGGATGGAGAGAAACAGATGCGATTAATGCTGGATTAATTAAAAGAGAAACAAAATGGGCAGAAATAGAAAATTATGAACTTATTATTGGCGGACCTCAATTCTTCGTAAGTAATCCTATGTATAAAACCCCTTATGAATTCAGTAAGTTAAATTCAGATTATGATGTTATTGATTTGAATTTAATAAATGAAAACTTTATCCCTCGAACTAATTTTTTGCCTGCAATTAGCAAAGAAGAGTTTTCTATAAGATTCATTTGGGAAAAAGAAGAAGTTAACTGGGTTGGGCAATTTAAGTTAGGTTTTAGTAAAATGCTTTCAGTATCAGGAGAGCGAACATTACAGCCAGCACTTTTAAGCCCTAAGGTTTCCCACAGTAGTGGAGTAATTTCTATTTTACTCAAGGAAGAAAAAGATTTGATAGAATTGACAGGGCTATGTTCGTCACTTGTGTTAGATTTTTATATTAAAACATTGGGTAGGGGAAATCTTTACGAGAGTTCTATTAAAATGCTTCTAATTGGGATAGATGATAAGTTCAAATCTCCGTTATTTAATCGGACGCTTCAGCTGAACTGTTTAAATAAATATTATTCTCAATTATGGGAAGAACATTACCAAGAAAGATTTAATTCCGAGGATTGGAGTAAAAATGATAAACGATTAAAACCATTTTCCAGGCTTACGGCCAAATGGCAATGGAAAACTCCTTTAAGGAATTGGTTTGAACGCAGACAAGCCTTAGTAGAGTTGGATGTAATTGCAGCAATGGCAATAGGATTAAGTCTTGAAGATTTGATAT
>CAISYK010000183.1 GCA_903889605.1 uncultured Bacteroidota bacterium | reverse complement strand
TGAAAGATTGTCATCCTGATAAATTTCCGGAAAATAATTCACTAAAATTGGAAGCGGAAGAAAAAAGTAAATCTATTATAGAAGCTTATCATTTTTTAGTAAGCATTGATCCTGAAACTCAAAAACAAAGTCTTCAGGAATATACAGCCACAATTACCTCTTCAAATATTGCTGATTTTCAACACAAAGGACTTACATTAAAAATAAACTTTTCTGATGGAAGTGTTTATGAATACTTTAATGTGCCAAAATCCGTTTATATTAAATTGATTAATGCTGATTCACAAGGCAGATTTGCCAGGCGTCATATTTTCAGTTCTTTCCTTTACAGAAACATTACAAAGTCAACAGCAGTTTAACTTTCCTGCGGCATTTAAATATAATAATTGATATAAAAATCAACAATATGAAAAATCCTTTATTGCAAAAATTTGATACCCCTTTTAATACTATTCCGTTTGAAGATATTAAATTAGAACACTACAAACCTGCTGTAGAAACAGCTATAGAATCAGGCAAGGAAGATATTAAGGTAATAAAGTCAAATACCAATATTCCTGATTTTAAAAATACTATTGAAGCTTTGGAAAGAAGCGGCAAACAATTAGACGTTGTTACCAATATATTCTTTAATTTGAACAGCGCGGAAACATGTGATGAAATGCAGAAAATAGCTCAGGAATTATCCCCTATTCTGTCTGCATACGGTGATGATATTTTGCTTGATGAAGAGTTATTTAAAAAGATTAAAACCGTTTTTGAAACTGCTGATAAAGAAACGCTTTCTACAGAACAAGCCATGCTTTTGAATAAAACATATAAAAGTTTTGTCAGAAATGGAGCAAATTTGGATGATGTATCTAAAGAAAAGCTGAAAGCGCTGAATACTAAATTATCTAAATTAAGCCTGACTTTTGGAGAAAACTTATTAAAATCTTCTAATTTATTTGAACTTTTTATAACTGATGAAAAAGATTTGGCAGGACTTCCGGAAGGAGTAAAAGAAGCTGCTCTTATGTCGGCTAAAAGCAAGGGCAAAGAAAATTCATGGTTGTTTACATTAGATTACCCTTCGTATATCCCATTTATGATGTATGCAGATGTGCGGAAATTACGGGAGCAATTATACATGGCTTTTGGCTCAAGATCTTTTAATTCAAATGAATTTAATAACGAGGAAATTGTTAAACAAATTGCTGTTTTAAGACACGAAAAAGCAAATCTGCTGAATTATGCATCATACGCTGATATTGTTCTTGAAGAACGAATGGCTGAAACACCAGCTAAAGTTTACAATTTATTAAATGAGCTTCTTGAATATGCCAAACCTATTGCAAAAGAAGAGCTGCAGGAGGTTCAGGATATGTGCATTAAATTAAATGGACCAAGCACTATGGAGCGCTGGGACTTTTCTTACTATTCTGAAAAATTAAAGAATGAAAAATTTGCTGTTAATGATGAAATTCTAAAACCATATTTCCAGTTGGAAAAAGTTATCAGCGGTGCTTTTCAAACAGCGGAAAAATTATATGGAATTACATTCGAAAAACGAAATGATATTCAAACATATCATAAAGATGTAACAACTTATGAGGTAAAAGACGAAAATGGCAATCACCTGGCTGTTTTTTATGCTGATTTTTTTCCGCGCGAAGGTAAAAGAAACGGTGCCTGGATGACTTCTTTCCGAGGACAGAATAAATACGATGGAACAGAGCAAAGGCCCCACATTTCTATAGTATGCAACTTTACCAAACCAACAGAAACAAAACCTTCACTGCTTACTTTTAATGAAGTAACTACTTTATTTCATGAATTTGGGCACGCACTGCATGGGATTTTGACAGAAGGGTATTTTGAAAGTTTAAGCGGTACATCAGTTTACTGGGATTTTGTAGAACTGCCGTCTCAGCTTATGGAAAACTGGTGTTACGAAAAAGAGTGTTTAGAATTATTTGCCCGTCACTATCAGACAAATGAGCTGATACCATTAGAATTGGTTCAGAAAATAAAAGACAGTGCTAATTTTATGAGCGGTTATCAAACTGTCCGCCAGGTTGGATTGGGCAAATTGGACTTAGCTTGGCATAATTTATCAGAAATCCCGGCAATGTCAGTAAGTGACTTTGAAACAGCTGCTGTAAGAGAAACTGAATTATTTCCTCCATTGAAAGGAATCAATACTTCCTGCTCTTTCGGGCATATTTTTCAAGGCGGATATGCAGCAGGTTATTATAGCTATAAATGGGC
>CAISYK010000182.1 GCA_903889605.1 uncultured Bacteroidota bacterium | reverse complement strand
CCCACATTTTAGCACATTTGTTTTTGCCCCAAAAGGCAAAAACAAAAGAGCTAAAATTTTCCTCCCCACACCTTTTGCATTTTAAGTAGCATTTTGGTTTTACTAAAATTATAGTTTACTCGACCTATAAATGAAGATTGGCTTATTCTTCAGCTTCTTTCCTTAGTTTTTTCGGGTCTTGACGATTATCAAACAAAGTCACAATATAGGTTTCAGTATCATCATACTTGTAATAAATCGTTGTTTGTTTTGTTACAACACATTTATGTAGCCCTTTAACAAAATCTGTTTGAGAAAAACTATCCGGGTATTGTTTAATTTTGTCTAATGATTTGTCAAGTTTTTTAATGAAATCTTTTTTCACCTTTACCGACCAATCTGTTTCAAGGTAGTCAAGCAGTTTGTCTAATTTCTTTTCTGCCTGTCTTGAAAGCTTAATTTTGCGAATCATCATCTATGTTTCTTAATGAATTCTTCATAATCAACAATTTCTCCATTGTTAATTTCCTTTATTCCTTGAAGAATGCCATCTTTTTCGCCCTGAGGCAGTGCCTCCCAGAAATCAATTTGAGATTTCTTTGAAAATATATTTTTTATTGATTCTAAGATGCTTGGATTCTCTGTCTCAAGTATCAGTCTCATTATTTCGAGTTTTTTCGCTTGAATATTCATTGCATTGTTTTCTTACAAAGGTAATAAATAAATGTATGTTTTGAAATAGGTTGAAGTAATTAAAACTCAAAAAAACCTTTAAATCGACATCCAACGCTTAAGTCGACAAATAGTTTATTTGTTCTTTTTCTTCAACTTCACGATTTCTTCTTTTAACAAATTAATTTCCTTTTCAATATCAATAGTTTTATTTTTGGATGCAGCAGTATGAAGTTTTTCTTTGTTTTCTGATAATCTTATCAAGTTTTTCTCAAATTCATTTTCATCTGAATCGCTTAACAAAAATGACCATTTTATTTTTAAAATTGCAGCAACTTCCATGATGCGATTCACGGTTACATCAACAATACCCCTTTCCATATTTGAATACGCCGAAACCGATATTCCTAAATCTTCCGCGATGCTATCTTGACTTAGGTTACGGCTTATTCTAGCAATTCGTACTCTATTACCAATTTGTTTGTTTATATCCTTTACTTTCACAGAAGTAAAATTACCTCTGCAATAGGTATTATGATTTTATATAAACGAACATTATTTTAGTTTACCTATAATTATTATATATTTGCAACGCTCATAAAAAATATTAAAATACAAATGAGAAAATCGAATATTTATAGGTGCATTAAAGATGATGTTGTTCGGGTAAACCAATTCATACTTTGAAAACTCAAAAAAGGAGTTTGCAATTTGCAATAATGGTAGTATTTCTTGGGTTCAACGGTAATAATAAATTTTGAAAATATGTATAGCGAACAAATTGAAAATTTAATCAGTCTTGCCCTTGCAGACGGAGAGCTAACGGAAAAAGAAAAACAAGTTCTTTTCAAAAAAGCAGAGGCGGAAGGCATAGACCTTGACGAATTTGAAATGGTGCTTGATGCTAAATTGTTTGAAAAGCAAAAAAGCTTGAAACCTGAAGCGGCATCAACAACAGCCGCACCAAAATCTGATAAGTTTGGAGATGTAAAAAAATGTCCGTCATGTGGTGCCCCTGTTTCTTCGTTCTCAACACGTTGCCAAGACTGCGGGATCGATTTTAAAAATGTTCAATCCAACTCATCAATCCAAAAATTATTTGACTTATTGAACTCCGCAGAAAACAGTAGAGGCGACAGTACAACAAGCATATTCGGAAAACTTCAAAGTATGCTTGGCGTTAATGATGCGGACAAAAGAAAACTTGAAGTGATTTCCTCCTTCCCTATTCCTAATACTAAAGATGATATGCTCGAGTTTTTATCACTTGCATTACCTAAAACGAAAATTAAAAAAATATTTGGATTAGAACAGAGTTCCGATAAAGTGCCAAATATGTATGCAAGAACCTGGATAGAGAAATGCGAGCAAATAATTATGAAGGCGCGTTTTGCAATGAAAGATGACAAAAAAACAATAGAAGAAATAGAATATTACGCAAAACAACTTGGATTAAAATAATTAACCCAAAAAATATCTCATGGGACTATTCGGTAAAAAAGAAGAGGGCGGATTTATGGATGCTATTCGCTGTGATGAACAAGAATATCTTGTTTGGAAATGGCGCCCATCAGGCGAAGCCAATTCATCAAAAAAAGAAAATGCTATACGCTATGGCAGTAATTTACGAGTAAAGGATGGGGAATTAGCTGTTTTTGTTTACCAACAAAAGGATGGTTCGATGCAGGATTTTATAGTTGGCCCTTACGACCAAACAATAAAAACTGCCAATTTCCCAATTCTATCAAGTATAGTGGGATTAGCCTTTGGCGGGGCTTCGCCATTTCAAGCAGAAATTTATTTTATAAATCTTTCAGGAAATAATCAGCAAAAATTTGGTATTCCTTACTTTGATGTATTTGACCCAAGGTTTTTAGATTTTGCTGTACCAATAGCAGCAAGGGGTACAATTACTTTCAATATTACAGACTATAAAAGTTTTATTAAACTTAATCGTTTAATAAATTTCGAGTTGGAAGATTTAAACAAGCAGATTAAAGATGCCGTAACCAAGTATGTTAAAGGTATTGTTGCTAACATACCTACCGATAATGGCATACCGGTTTTGCAAATGGAACGAAAACTACTTGATATTAATGACTTAATTTCTGCAAAACTTAAAGCAAGACTTGAAGCTGATTTTGGTGTTAATATGAAAGGGTTTGATATGGCTGCGATTGAAGTTGACAAAGAAAGTCAAGGTTATGCTGAATTAAGAAAAGTTACTGCCGAGCAAACAACCAAAACTACTGTTGCACAAACCGATGTTAATATCAAAAACTTAAATGACATGCAAGGGATTAATGCCCAAAACATGGAAGAAACTTTACGTATCCAAAGAGAAGAAGCCCAAAGAGCACAGAAATTACAAACAGAAACTAATTTTATTGGAGTACACGCACTTAACCAACAAACTGAAGTACTTAAAACAGGAGCTGAAAGTCTTGGAAATATGGGCAATATGGACATGGGCGGAGGTGGTGGAGGCATGAACCCTGCCGGAATGATGACCGGTATGATGATGGGCGGTGCAATGGGTAATCAAATGGCAGGCATGATGAATAATATGGGGCAGAATATGAACCAACAACAAAATACACCACCACCGCCACCACAAATTCAGTACAGTATTTCTGTAAACGGACAAACTACAGGACCTTTTAACTTGCAACAATTACAGCAAATGGTTCAAAACGGACAGTTACAGCAGAATGTCCATGTTTGGAAGCAAGGTATGGCTGCATGGGAAATAGCAGGCAATGTTCAAGAACTTGCTTCATTATTTGCCGTAATACCGCCTCCTCCACCGCCACCGGTAGTTTAAACACTTTTAAAATAAATAGTATGAATGACGATAATTTTTTTTCAATAAACAGATTGGTAGAATTCGGGATGGGCATGGCTGTTGCACAACAAATGGTAAAAACCATGAATAGCGCTATGACAAATATGTATGTTCCGGGTTCTATGAATCCGTTGCAAACATCAGCACCACAATTTTATTATGCAATGATAGAAGGTAATCAAGCCGGACCTTTTTCGGAACAAGAATTATCCCGGTTAATTGCCGAGAAAAGAATTGTAAAGGAAACATACATTTGGAAACCAAGTTTGATAAAATGGGAAATTGCTGAAAAATTGCCTGAAATATTAAAATTGGTTGCATTATCTCCACCACCATTTAAACAAAACCAATAAGATTATGAATTTAAATTTCATCCCAGCAACTATAGTCATAAACACTAATGCTCTAATAGCTTATTCAATTAGTAGAGTTGGCTTATAATGAAAAAAGACATAAATAAATACAAAATCAATTTCCTATACAAACAATTAAAAATACAAATATGAAAAAAGCAAAAACATTTATCACTCTTTTAGGAGCATCCGTTCTTTTATTTTCCTGTGGAAATAATGCAAATAATTCTGCCGTCAAGGACGGGAAAGTGAAAATAGGCATACAAACATGGGCAGCTACTAATCTTGATGTTAGCACTTTTAGGAATGGGGATCCAATACCAGAGGCGAAGACAACAGAGCAATGGGTTAAATTTGATGATGAGAAAAAAGCGGGGTTTTGTTATTATAATTTTGACACCGCCAATAACCATAAATATGGCAAACTGTATAACTGGTATGCAGTAAATGACACAAGAGGATTAGCACCAACTGGATGGAAGATACCTAGTGGAGCCGATTGGCAAATTTTACTAAATTATTTATGTTTAGATGGTCATGGCACAAAGACATGGACTCTTAATGGTCAATCCTTTGACAATGTTGATTTAATAAGAGCTTCAAAAATGATAAACGAAAATGATTGGACATATAGAAGTGAAGATAAAGATCCCATTAAGTGTAATAACGAAAGTGGCTTTACGGGTCTGTCGGCTGGTTTGGTGACTTATCAAGGCGATTTTAAACAACGTCCACAAGGTACATATACGTCATGGTGGGCTTCTACAATACGACCTGACCAAGACTCCCCTGATTGTTTAAATATTTGGAATGCTATTGTTGGGCTCGAGATAGATACTAAAGGCTCTGGGCTTAGCGTTCGTTGTCTAATGGGTGAAGATGAAGTAATAGCAGCAAAAGTAGCAAAAGAAGCAGAAGAAGGAGCATATTATGCTAAAGCAGGTATGGATAACGATGATTTATGCGATACTTGGGTTGGAGACTTTGAAAATGAAAATTTTCGTTTTCTCATAAAAATTGATAGCATTAAAATTGATAGTACAGTTACTGGCTATTTATATTTAGATAATAATGACACAAAACGACAATTAATAACGGGTTTTAGAAAAGGTAATACTTTTGAGCTTAAAGAAGATGGTGGT
>CAISYK010000181.1 GCA_903889605.1 uncultured Bacteroidota bacterium | reverse complement strand
GCAGCAAATGATGCTTGATGGAGAAATGGAAATGTTAGAATACAAAGAAATAAAGCGTAACATCGAGCCCAAAATTGAGAGCCTGCTCAATCAACAATTAAACTCGAAACATGTGGAACTCGAATACCGGGGTTATTTAAAGAAAGGATTGACTGCTATTCAGAATTTGGGGCATCTCTTTGATAATACGGAGATTAACGGAAAACAAGATATTATCCGTTCGAGTTTGCGCGAAAATGCGGTATTTTCAGAAGGAAGAGTTCGAACGGAGAAACCAAATCGATTGATTACGCTGACAACTTACGGAGACGGGCAACACAAACTATCAAAAACAGAAAAGGGGAGCAAAAATTGCTCCCCTTCCCGTATGGTAGCGGGGACCGGACTCGAACCGATGACCTTTGGGTTATGAGCCCAACGAGCTACCAACTGCTCCACCCCGCAATATATCTTTGGTACTTTTAGCTTTTCAATCAATGTAAAACAACCATCTGTTGTTTTAATTTCGGAGTGCAAAGATATATTTTGTTTCTTTGTACTCCAAATAAATAGCATTAAAAATAAAAAAATGACGCATAAGGCTGGTTTTGTGAATATTATAGGTAGTCCGAATGTGGGTAAGTCAACACTTATGAATGTTTTGGTGGGTGAGCGCCTATCTATTATCACTTCAAAAGCTCAAACTACCCGCCACCGTATCATGGGAATTGTCAACGGCGAAGATTTTCAAATCGTTTATTCTGATACCCCTGGCGTGCTAAAGCCTAATTATAAGCTTCAGGAATCTATGATGGAGTTTGTATACACCGCCATTACAGATGCCGACATTATGCTTTTTGTTACTGACATTTTTGAAGACATCAAAATTGAAGAGGAAATTCTCAATAAAATAAAAAATGCAAAGGTGCCTGTGCTTCTGCTTGTAAACAAGATTGATTTGGCTATTCAGGATCAATTAGAAGCAAAAGTACAATACTGGAAAACAGAAGTTCCGAATGCCGAAGTAATCCCGGTTTCAGCGTTAGAGAAATTTAATGTTGCTTATATATTTGATCGTATTCTTGCTCTTTTGCCTGAAGGTCCGGGTTTTTATGAAAAAGATCAATTAACAGATAAGCCTGAAAAGTTTTTTATTTCGGAAATCATTCGTGAAAAAATATTGATGAACTACAAAAAAGAAATCCCCTATTCGGTAGAGGTTGTCGTAGAGTCATTTAAAGAAGAAGAAAAAATAATAAAAATACGCGCCGAAATACTGGTAATACGTGATTCACAGAAAGGCATTATAATAGGGCATCAGGGTAAAGCATTAAAAAAAGTAGGTACTGAAGCTCGTAAGGATATGGAAACCTTTTTACAAAAACAGGTATTTCTCGAACTCTTCGTAAAAGTAAATAAAGACTGGCGTGACAGCGATAATCAGCTGAAACGATTTGGGTACAATAGTTAAAAAGCGGATTTTTAAATTAAGATATTTCTTAATATTGATGATGCCCGCAAACCCTAAGGTTTCATTTTGTTTGCGTGAGGGATTGCAGCGGAAATCCTTATCCGATTTTTTATCGGATAAAATTGAAGCGTAAAGCCCGACCCGCAGGGACACGCCCTAATAAAATAAATAATAACAAAATTTTTCAAAATAACATGGCAAATATAGCAGCAATAGTAGGGCGACCGAATGTAGGGAAATCGACACTTTTTAATCGTTTAACAGAAAGCAGAAAAGCAATTGTTGATGCGGAATCAGGAGTAACACGCGACAGGCATTACGGAAAATCGGAATGGAACGGTGTCAAGTTTTCAGTTATAGATACCGGCGGATATGTGAAGGGGTCTGAAGATGTTTTTGAAGGTGAGATCAGAAAACAGGTGAAGCTGGCTATTGAAGAGGCTAACGTGATTTTATTTGTGCTCGATGTTTCGGAAGGAATAACTGAAGACGATAAAGTGGTGGCCGATATATTAAGAAGGGGCAAAAAGAAAGTTTTTGTTGTTTCTAATAAGGTGGATAATTTTGTTCGTCAAGGCATGTCCGGCGAATTTTATGCATTAGGTCTGGGGGAGCCATATAATATTTCTGCCATCAGCGGAAGCGGAACAGGTGAACTCCTTGATGATATGGTTAAAGAATTGGAACCTGATCTGGAATTAGAAGAATTGACAATCCCTAAGTTTGCTGTTGTCGGCCGTCCGAATGTTGGTAAATCGTCGTTTATAAATACTTTGCTGGGTAAAGAACGCAACATTGTAACGCCGATTGCCGGAACAACACGCGATTCAATAAATACCCGCTACACAGCCTTCGGCCACGATTTCTTGTTAATTGATACTGCCGGAATCCGTAAAAAATCAAAAGTAGAAGAAGATCTGGAATTCTATTCGGTAATGCGTTCTATTCGGGCTATTGAAGATTGTGATGTAATTTTGCTCTTGATTGATGCTACTTTGGGACTTGAAGCCCAGGATATCAATATTTTTCGTTTGGCCGAAACAAACCGCAAAGGCATTGTAATAATTGTAAACAAATGGGATTTAGTTGAAAAAAACACAAATTCCACAAAAGAATACGAAGAAAAAATCCGTGAGAAGCTGGCTCCTTTCCGTGATGTGCCTATTGTATTTACTTCAACATTAACCAAGCAGAGGGTTTTAAAAGCCATTGAAGAAGCAGAAAAAGTTTGTGCTAACCGCACCCAAATTATAAAAACCCGTCATCTTAATGATGTAATGCTGCCGATTGTTGAAAACCAGCCTCCTTCGGCTATTAAGGGGAAGCATGTGAAAATTAAATTTATTAATCAGCTGCCAACTCATGCTCCAACATTTGCATATTATTGTAATCTACCTCAATATGTAACCGAAGCATATATCCGTTTTCTTGAAAATAGAATGCGTGAGCAATTTAATTTTTCAGGAGTGCCTATCCAAATATTTATGAGAAAAAAATAATTTAGGTTAATTTATGGCAATTTATCCAGATATTTATGTCTGCATATTGATTATTTTTTTGCCGCATAAAAACAGTTGGATAGAATTTTTCGTTAGAAAAAGTATAATAAAATTTTGATCTATTGTAAATTAAATTCAATGCCGTCAAAACTGCTGTCATCTTTTATCATAGATATTAGGTAATTATTAATAGATTTCGGGAGCAAATTAACAGATATTTAAATTTTCATTGTTTTTTTTAATAAAATAATAATC
>CAISYK010000180.1 GCA_903889605.1 uncultured Bacteroidota bacterium | reverse complement strand
GGTGATAAAATTATTGGTGCTACTTGTTTATTCGGATCGGAAAAATATGACAGGGGCGAAATAATTTGCCAAAAAAAAGTTAAAATAAACTATCCAATTAAAATAGAAATTGCAATTGAAATGATTTCTAAATTATATTCTGAATTACTAAATAATTTATTCAATTCAATTCAAACCAACGGTCTGAATTCGATACCGCAAAATGAAAATGAAGCTAGCTACAGCCTTTGGAGAGACAGCGAAGATTATAGGATTGATTGGTCGTGGAGTTCAGCTAAAATAAAGAGATTTATTGATGCTGTAGGTTTTCCATACTTAGGCGCAAAAACTAAATTAGAGAATTCTGTATTAAGAATTTTTAATGCAGAATTAGTAAAAGACGTTAACATTGAAAACAGAATGCCTGGGAAAGTTATATTTAAAGATAATAAGGGGTTGACAATTGTTTGCGGTAAAGGGTTATTGAGAGTTGCAAACTTTTTCCATGATGATGGCTTACAGTTCAATTATTCGAAAAATTTCAGACTGCGATTTCAATAAGGATTATATTATACAATTATATTAGTAAAAGACAACAATAAAAGCTGGAACAACTTTTCTAGAAAAGAAAATGGGGGAATTAATACTGGATAAAAATAATATTTGGGTTGATGGTTCAAATTCTGTTATTTCATATCCTATAGTTGGCAATGATTTTTATTTTGAGTTAGAAGATAATAGCTTTTGGTTTAAGCACCGTAACAATGTTTTAAAATCAATAATTGAACGATTTCCTTTTAGTAAGAACTACGCAGATATCGGCGGAGGCAACGGCTTTCAGGCAAAATTTATTTCCGAAAATTTTGCTCCCCAAAAAGTATTTTTAATTGAACCAGGTTACCATGGATGTTTAAATGCACAGAAACGAGGTTTGGAAAATGTTTACAATATCCCCTTTCAAAAGTTCGATTTCAAAGGCAATAATATAAATGCTATAGGCCTTTATGATGTAATAGAACACATTGAAAATGATGTTGAATTCTTAAAGGAACTAAAATCAAAACTTCCCAAAGGCTCAATAATATATATTACAGTTCCTGCTCATAATTATTTATGGTCTGATGCAGATGACAGCGGAGGACATTATAGGAGATATGAAACTAAAACGCTGAAACAACTCTCACATAATGCTGGTTTTGAATTACTTTATTCTTCATATTTTTTTAGCTTCACTCCTCCGATAACTTTTTTTTTAAGAAGTTTACCTTATAAATTGAGGGGTGCTAGAAAAGATAAAAACATTTTTAAATCTGAGACATTACAACATAATCCTTCTGCTGTAATCTTAAAAATGTTTAATATATTTCAGCGACATGAATTGGATAAAATAAAAAAATCATCAATGTCAAGCGGAGCAAGCTGTATAGCTGTTCTCATAACTTAGTAATCAATAGTTAAATCGTTTATATGCAAATTGTATTTAATAAGCCATACTTATGCGGGAAAGAAACCGAATATATTCATCAGGCAGTTCTATCAGGTAAAATTTCCGGTGACGGCATTTTCACTAAAAAATGTCATGATTTTTTCGAAAAAAAGTATGCTTTTAAAAAAGTGCTGCTCACTACCTCATGCACAGATGCTTTGGAAATGGCGGCAATTCTACTCAATATTAAAGAGGGAGATGAAGTAATTGCGCCGTCATATACTTTTGTTTCAACTGTCAATGCTTTTGTATTAAGAGGAGCTAAAATCGTATTCATTGACAGCAGCATAGAAAACCCTAATATGGATGCTGAGGCAATTGAAGCAATGATTACTCCAAAAACAAAAGTTATTGTTCCTGTTCATTATGCCGGTATTTCCTGTGATATGGATAAAATAATGACATTAGCTGACAAATACAATTTATTTGTAGTGGAAGATGCGGCACAGTCTATAGATTCATATTATAAGGGAAAGCCTTTGGGAAGCATTGGTCACTTGGCGGCTTTTTCGTTTCACGAAACTAAAAATATTATTTCCGGAGAAGGCGGAATGCTGGTAATTAATGATTCACGTTTTATAAAGCGTGCGGAAATAGTTAGAGAAAAGGGCACTAACCGCTCTGCATTTTTTAGAGGGGAGATAGACAAATATGGCTGGGTTGATATTGGATCCTCATTTCTTCCTTCAGATATTATTGCGGCTTTTCTTTATGCACAAATAGAACATTTGGATCAAATCCAATTGAAAAGAAAAGAAATTTGGCAAACATATTATAATGAATTAAAACCTTTAGAGGAAAAGGGATTAATAAAGCTTCCCAAAATACCGGATTACGCCTCAAACAATGCACACATGTTTTATGTTGTCTGCAATAATGCTGAAGATAGAAGCAACCTAATTTCCAAATTGAAAGATAAGGGCATAATGGCC
>CAISYK010000179.1 GCA_903889605.1 uncultured Bacteroidota bacterium | reverse complement strand
TATTATTATTTTTATTATTCCTGCAGTATTGTTTGCAGTTTTTTGGACAAAACCTCGAATTCATTATTTGGGTATTACTGCCAGACCTGCCATAACTACTTTACTCATTGCTGGATTAGGTATGCTGTTTGCGATGCCGGTTATAAACTGGTTATCTGATGTAAATCAGCATTTGAAGTTACCCGAAGCTTTCAGTGGAATTGAAACATGGATGAAGCAAAGTGAAGAAAACGCAAAAGTACTTACAGATGCTTTCACTAAAGGGACTTCTGTAGGAGTACTTGTTTTAAATTTAATTGTTATTGCTTTGATGGCAGCTGTTAGTGAAGAACTTTTTTTTCGCGGTTTATTACAAAAAGTATTAATTGATTGTACCCGCAGCAAACATATCAGTATATGGATTTGTGCTGTTGTATTCAGCGCATTTCATATGCAGTTTTTCGGATTTTTGCCGCGAATGCTTATGGGTGCATACTTAGGTTATTTATTTTTGTGGAGCGGCTCTTTATGGCCTGGAATATTTGCTCATTTCGTAAATAACGGAATGGCCGTATTATTAGTCTGGTTAGTAAACAGAGGTGAAATTAGTGATAATGCTGATAAAGTTGGTATACAGCAAGGGGAGTGGATTTATGTTGCTTCAAGCATTGTTATGGTGGCAGCAAGTTTGTTTTTGGTTAATAGAATTGAAAAAAGAAGATCCTTAGGCCTTCCTCAAAGCAAAATAGATTCAGCTAACGATCTGACAATAAAGTAAAAAGAGGTTTGTAAGTCAATAAAATAGGCTGGTATGATTAATTACTCTATTTGGGAGGAGAGATTAGGCTCGCCGTATTATTGTTCTTTCCTTTTAACTAAAAAATAATAATCGTTTTCTATCGGCAGGTAACCGTATTCATAGCAAAAATAATATGTTGTACCTTTTTTTGTTGTATATGCATTGGTATAATATTGGAAATTAAAACCATTTTGAATCAGTTTGGCTTTAGTGGCCTTTGCAGTTTCTGCAGGAATAAGTTCTCCAAGAATTCTCCTGTTTTTTCTTAAAATATTATTTACATTCCTAACATAATTAGTCGTGTCGCTGTTCAATTTATTATTGAATGCGTTTCGGCAAAGGTCGGAACAGAATTTTTTATCCGCCCGCCCTTTTATCTGCTCACCGCATTCCGGACATTCTTTATTCATAGTTTGAAGTTCATTAAAACTCTGCTGTACAAATATAATTTTTTTCGTTCAGGAAACTCAAACTAATAATAACTGAATTTTCGGATTTCTATTTTTCCAAGGATAGTCATGTCAATAAATGCTTTGTGCCGCTATCCATCCGCTGCTCCATGCATTCTGGAAATTGAAACCTCCAGTAATACCATCTACATCCATAATTTCGCCTGCAAAATAAAGATCCGTAATCAATTTACTCTGCATTGTTGTGAAATCAATTTCTTTTAAACTGATGCCGCCGCAGGTAACGAATTCTTCTTTGAAAGTTGTTTTGCCCTTTACTTTGTATTCATCTTTAATGATGATGCTGATTAATATATTAGAATTTTTCTTTGGTAAATCAGCCCAACGTATGGTTTCTGTGATTCCAGCTTTGTTTACAAAATATTCCCATAGTCGTTTTGGTAATTCAACAGGACAGTTATTCAAAATTAGTTTTGATGGATTTTCCGCGCGTTGGTTTGCAAACTCTATGCGGAGTTTTTCTTCGGTATATTTCGGAAGCCAGTTTACATAGGCTATGAAATTATAATTCAAATCGCTTAAAGAACGCGCCCCCCAGGCGGAAGCTTTCAGTATGGAAGGTCCGCTCATACCCCAATGAGTTATTAAAAGCGGGCCTTCTGTTTCTATCTTTGTTCCTGCAATACAGACCTTTGCATGAGGAACAGAAACGCCCATTAACTGCGTAATTGAATTGTCTGGAATATTAAAAGTAAATAATGATGGAACGGGTTTAATAATGGTATGTCCCAATTTTTTCAGCCAATTATAAGCGGTATCTTTTGAGTTCCCCCCTGCTGCAATAATTAATTTGTCACATTCAAACACCCTGCCGCCATTAGCTTTTAATGTAAATGTATTATTGTCGTTTTTTACAATTTCGGTTATCTCTACATTCAATTTTATTTTTACTCCCGCATTTTCTGCCTCCTCCATCAAGCAATTAACAATGGTTTCGGACTTATCAGTGACAGGAAACATTCTGCCGTCAGCTTCTGTTTTTAGTTCAACTCCCCGCAGTTTAAACCAGCTTATGGTGTCTGTTACAGAATATCTGCTGAATACATTACGCAGCTCTTTTTCGCCGCGCGGATAATTTTTTATAAGCAAAGCATTATCAAAACATGCGTTTGTAACATTACATCTTCCGCCGCCTGAAACAAGCACTTTTGAAAGCAGTTTAGAGCTTTTTTCCAATAAAGTAACTGTGCATCCGTTATGCAGCTGAGCGCAATTGATTGCAGCAAAAAATCCAGCAGCACCTCCGCCGATAACTATTATTCTTTTTGAATTCAAAATTGATTTTGTATTTATTTGAAGTGGAATTTAGAAATTATTAAGGGAATTTGTCAGTTTTTTTACTATTCTAACAATCAACCCCCTAACTGGGTTAAAACCATTTGGAGAGCGGTTAATCAGATTGATTTTTGCGGGAAATTATTGGCGTACTGATATTACATATCATTATCTTCGTATAAACTTAGCCTGTTTTTCAGCGTTGTAATTTCGTCCTGCATATCATTCATACGATTTAATAAATGAGTGATTGCCTCAATGCCTTCTATATTAATATCCAGATCATGATATAATCGTAAAATCTTTTCTATTTTCTGGAGCTGATTAATGTTAAAAAATGATTCTTCTTCGATAGTAGTAACTTCTACCAGTCCATATTCATGCAGGGAACTGATAAATGAAATTTCAATTTTGTGATTAATACAAAATTCTTCGGCAGAAATTAAATGTGCTGTTTCCATAGTTTTAAATTTAAAAAATTAAGATTTCGACAATTCAGTAAATAACTCTTTTTGTTTTTCAGTTAAATTGGTTGGAATTTTAACTGCATAGGTTATAAATAAATCTCCAAACTGTCCTTCATTTTTATAAACAGGGAATCCTTTGCCTTTTAACTTTACTTTAGTGCCGTTTTGTGTTTCCGGAGGTACTTTTAGTTTAACTTTTCCGCTTAGTGTGTCAATAGTTATTTCACCGCCTAATACTGCAGTATTTGCCTGAGTCCCGGCAGGTAGCCCGGGGAC
>CAISYK010000178.1 GCA_903889605.1 uncultured Bacteroidota bacterium | reverse complement strand
GATTATTCAAAAAAGCAGTAAAATAGACTTTATTCAAGCTTAAAAAGTACTTATTTCAAAACAAATCTACTAAATTTAGTTAAATAAAAACAAAACTGTTTTTAGAATATTGTTGAGATTTTTAAAGTTTTAAAATATATCTTTGTGAATTAACGAGTCTAAAAAAATTGAAAAACAAATTTGAATGTTGAGATTTTAGTAATAGATTCAAAATAATAATCCTGCATTATATAACGAATAACCAGTCACGATTCTCAAATTACATATATCAATACTAAACAATAAAAATGGCAGAAAAAGAAGTAAAATATAATGAAGACAGTATCCGCACACTGGAATGGAATGAGCATATACGCCTGCGTCCGGGTATGTATATTGGTAAGCTTGGCGATGGCTCCTCTCCTGATGACGGTATTTACATCCTTCTGAAAGAAACAATCGATAATTGTATTGACGAATTTGTGATGGGTAACGGCAGAAGTATTGATATTTCCATTAAAGAGAAAACAGTACGTGTAAGAGATTACGGACGAGGTATCCCTCTTGGTAAAGTTGTTGATGTGGTATCTAAAATAAATACAGGAGCGAAGTATGATTCAGAAGCGTTTAAAAAATCTGTTGGATTAAATGGTGTTGGTACAAAAGCCGTAAATGCTTTATCCAGCTATTTTAAAGTGCAGTCATATCGAGATGATCAAACCAAAGAAGCCGCGTTTTCGGAAGGTAATTTAACGAAGGAAGAAAAAATTATTACTTCAGATGCGCGAAAAGGAACTCTTATAACCTTTATTCCTGATGAAAAAATATTCGGCAATTTCCATTTCATCAATGAGTATGTTGAAAAAATGCTTTGGAACTATGCTTATCTCAACAGAGGTTTAACAATTAATTACAACGGACAAAAGTTTCATTCCGAAAATGGTTTGCTTGATTTGCTGCAGCAAAATATTTCAGGATCTATTTTATATCCTATTATTCATTTGTAAACGGCCAGCATACCACGCAGGGCGGAACACATCAAGGTGCATTTCGTGAAGCAGTTGTAAAAACTATTCGTGAATTTTTTAAGAAAGATTTTGAAGCTGTAGATGTGCGGACATCTATTATTGCCGCTCTAAGCATAAAAGTTCAGGAACCTATTTTTGAATCGCAGACTAAAACAAAACTAGGCTCACAAGAGATTAGTCCAAAGGGTATCTCTGTAAAAGCATTTGTAGGTGATTTTTTAAAAACGGAGTTGAATAATTTTCTTCATAAAAACACCGAAACAGCACAAGCTATTCTTGGCAAAATCATTCAAAATGAGCGTGAACGCAAGGATTTGCAAGGCATTCAGAAACTTGCACGCGACAGGGCTAAAAAATCAAATCTGCACAACAAAAAACTTCGTGACTGCCGTATTCATAAAACATCTAATGATGAGCGTAAATTAGATACGACTTTATTTATTTGTGAGGGAGATTCGGCTAGCGGTTCAATCACTAAAACACGAGACGTTAATACCCAGGCTGTATTCAGCCTAAAAGGAAAACCTTTAAATGCATTCGGCTTAACAAAAAAAATTGTTTATGAAAACGAAGAATTTAATCTTTTGCAAGCTGCATTAAATATTGAAGATGGAATAGAAAACCTTCGTTATAATAATATTGTAGTTGCTACCGATGCTGATGTTGACGGTATGCACATCAGGCTTTTGTTAATGACTTTTTTCCTTCAGTTCTTTCCTGATTTAGTGAAAAACGGACACGTATATATTCTGCAGACTCCGCTTTTCAGAGTTCGTAATAAAAAGGAAACTGTTTATTGTTATAGTGAATTAGAGCGCAGGGCTGCAATTGCAAAATTAGGTGCCAAACCGGAAATAACACGATTTAAAGGGTTAGGCGAAATTTCACCTGACGAATTTAAATTATTTAT
>CAISYK010000177.1 GCA_903889605.1 uncultured Bacteroidota bacterium | reverse complement strand
TTATTCGTTCTTTGCAGGTTCTTTTTTTATGTATATCAGTGAGATAAATTTTCACATTTTTAATAAGGTTCACTCAAAAATTGAAACTCAAAAAAAACAGCGGGAAAATAGTTAAAAGATTAATAGAGGTAAATACAAAACAGAAATGATAGTTTGTTATTCACCTATTGGAAAGAAACCTATGAGAAGCTATTCATTTCTCCTGTGAAATTCCTGCTTGCCTACTCAGCGAAAATTTTGATTCAAGGGTATTTAGGTAAAAAGGCAAAAGAGTCTGCGTATATTTTACAAATTTGTTATGGATTACTTTAATAATAGTGGTTTTGACTTATTGAGGAAGCCTTATCTATTTGCGAAAGTGTCGAAGAAGTAATGTCACTTCAAAAATAGTGAACAAAAAATAATGAAGAATAAACGCAACCGCGAAAGGAATTATGCCTGTTTTATCAATAAAACGATACGCGATTATAACAATTAAGCAAAGTATCATTCTTAGTGCAGAGGATGCCATATATGAAGTAATAAGCTGCTGAGGCCGGCCTTTTGATGCATTCAATATAAAAAAATGGAAAGAAATTGTAAGTACAATAAAAAAACCAAAAATGAACCATACTTGAGGGATCAAATACTTGGGTTCCATAAAATTATTCCATAAAAAATCAGCAAGAGCAATAAAGAATGAATAAGGGGCAAGTTTAGCAATGAATGATTTCATATTATTTGTTCTTCATAATATTTCTTATCACCCAATACATCCCTCCGATGATTGATAATAGAGATAATACAACAGTGAATCCTGGAAATTTTGTTTGGAAATATTTATCTAATGAAATGCCGCCCCAAATGCCTAGTGCAATAATAGCAGCAAGCTGAAAACCTATTGAAGAATATTTAATATAGCTGTTAGGCTGTTTTTTCGGCAAGTTTTTGTTTTTCTGTTCGTTCACCTTTTATATCTTTAATAATTCCACCCATACTGCATGAACCTGAAAATACAGCACCCGGCTCAACGGCGATTTTATTTGTAATAATATCACCGGTCAGTTTTGCTGAGGCTTTTAAAGATAATAGTTCAGATACAGCAATTTTCCCTTTTATTGTTCCTGAAATATCAGCATTCTGGCAGATAGCTTCTCCTTCAATGCTTCCGGATACTCCAATAACCAATTTTCCTTTTACTGTAATAGAACCAGTAAGTGAACCATCAATACGTATATCTCCGTTAGTTGTAACATCGCCATCAATAATAGTTCCGGCACCAATTAAATTTACAGAAGGGTTTTCTGAATTGCTGTCTTTTGCCATATTTTTTTTATTAAACATTTTGTAAATTTACTTGTTAATAAGTGCGAAACTAAGTGAAAAATGGTAAAAAAACAAAATTATTTAAAGTTTTCAGAAAAAAACTTTTGGTAGGCTTCAATGTTTTTGTCCTTATAAAAGGCGGTATAATTTTCTGCTGATATAATAAATGTTTGATAGGTACCTGGAGCCAAATCGACAAAAGCAGTTTTGTTATCTTTGAAAAAATTATAATAATCCATTGCTTTTGCCTTACCTTCAAAACTTTTAACGTTTACCAGCTGATGGGCTAAATCTAAAAAAACGCTGGAAATTGTATATTCTTCAGTACTAAATGATTCGTCATTTATATCAGAAAGCTTAGTTTTGAATTTGTTTATATCTCCTCTGCCATTTTGAACCACCGCAATCCAATAATACTCACCATCCTCTTTAAAAATAAATTTCGATTTTGCCTGCGTTGAATCAATTGCTGCCACTTTGGTTTCAATTACTGCAGGTTTGTCAGGATATTTTTGTTTTCTAATAAAATCCAAAATTTCCTGTGCTTTATCTTTTATAGGATCTTTTGGGTATTTAATAGTAACTTGTGTCAAAGCTCTTTCAAAAGCATCTATATTTTGCAGTTGTCCTATACAAAGAGCTTTCACATAGTCAAACTGCGGCATTAAATAATTTTTATAATACATTGTGTCAGCAGTTTGACAATTAATCAAGGCTGCACTATATTTTCCATCAGAGTAAAGATAATAAGTTTCTGTATAAAAATTCTCCACTTGGCTTCTGTTGGCCATTGCAATTTTAGCATATCCTGGGTTTTTAATTATTTTGGCATATTCAGAATCGGGATAATCCTTCAGTAAAATATTTTTATAAAAATCGGATTTTTCGGCATCATTCATTGCCAGGTAAGTGCGGAATAAATGATAGTATGCAGCAAGCTTGTATTTATTATCAGGAAAGCGTTTCTGAAGCTCTTCAAAAGTTTCGACAGATTTAGCATTATTTAATAATTGCTCTTTATATATTGAACCAATATTATAGTAGGCTTCAATTATTTTTGCATTTGATTTATTAAGCGCATCAGGGGAAAACGGGATGTTTTTCAAATAATAACTTCTATCTTTTTTATTTTTTTTGCCGTTATTTTCAGCCAATGCATTATCTTTACTTTCCGTAGAATCAGCCTGAGCAGTCTCTTCAACAACAGCTGTTGCAGCCTCCTGCTCTTTCTCGCTTCTGCGCCAGTTATCTTCTAATTTACGGGATCCCCATTTTTTAGTGAATTCACCTACTCCAAAAGTAACCGTAGATGGGTTATAAAAATACCATGCACCAGAACTCTGACCATTGGCAGGGTTAGTTTGATCTTTCGGAATTGGCGGCGGGTTCTTTAATAACTCTTGACGCTCTTCTTCATCTATTTTCTCCTGCTCTTCTATTTTTGAAATCATGACATCAATAGAAGCATTGCGTTCCTTTTCACCCATAACACCCATACGCTGCAAACTATCTTCAAGTATAACAACTTTGAGGTTAAGCACCAATGCAGTTAAACTTTTTTTCTTAGCTTCAATTATCGAATAATCAGGATAATCTTTCGGTAAAAACGTCATTGCACTGTCGTAATTGGCCTCCGCTGATTTATAATTGGGTTTATCAAAATAAATATCTGCCCTTTTCAGATATGACAAGGCTTTTTGGGTATTATTTGAAACACTTTCCCGAATCGACTTATCAAGATAAGTAATTGCTTGAGGAGTATCCTTTTCTTTATTAGAAATTTCTGCAAGAGCATAATAAATCTGGTCGCGGAACTCGATATTTTTATCATCTCTAAGCATTTTATTCAACAGCTTTTTTATCAATTTACTGTCGCCGGATTGAGTATCAAATAATTTCCCGCGCTTTATCTGTGCAGTAAATTCCATTTCATAGGAAGGGTGGAGGGGGGGCACCATACTGTAATAGTTTGAGGCTTTTACATTATCTCCTAATTTTTCATATAACTGCGCGAGTACAAAAGTATAACGGGCTCTGGTAGTTTTCTTCTTGGTAAGTGTAATGGCTCTTGTTAACATTGTTGCTGCTGCAGAGTAGTCTTCCTTTTTAATATAATAATCCGCAGAAACCGCTGCCAGTTCGCGCTGAAAAGCCTTGTCTTTAGGTAAATCTTTTACGTCCCTAAGGCCGTCAAGAATTAACTCAGATTTTGACAAACTGCCTATTTCATTATTTGTTCTAACCATCCAAAGCATTCCTGGATATTTAGCTTCAGGATTAGGATATTTTTTAGATACATAATCAAACATTTCCAAAGCAGAAAAAAAGTCCCGTTTGTAAAAATGCCCCTTACCAATAAGCATATAATTTTCATCAATCCATTTACATGCGTTCGGAATCTCTTCCTTGTTTTTTGGGTTAATAATTGCATGCCGCTGGATAACGGTAGACGATTTTTTAATCGTTTTATCAAAATCGCCGTAATAATTTTTGGCAGTTTTATTATCGGGGTAAATAAAAATTGGAAGTATTTTAATAAAATCGTCTTTGTTTGCCGCTTCTACTTTCTTTACTGATTCTTTCAAGTATTCTCCTGAATAAAAATAGCCGTTATACCTGGCATTCATATTATGCCAAGCGCGGTGTATAACTGTATTTTTTGTATTTGTGCAAGCACTAACAAGAAAAATAAAGCAGCAAAAAGCAGAGAAACGTATATAAAAAATATTCTTGTTTATCATTTAATCAATTCTATTATTCCGGCATCAATACAATATTGTCAATTCAAATATTTTATAAGGCTAATTTTTCATCAAGATTCGCTCCTTATAACTGAATAAATACAAAAATATTTTATTTTTTCAGAAAAACGCATAAAATTCGTAAAACTCCTGATAAATTTTCATGTAAAATAGGCATAAAAATCAAATATTTCACTTTTATCGTCCGCCTTAATAATTATCAGCTTGGGCAATTTGCTTATTATATGAGGATCCAGTAAAAATCTTTAATATCGAAATTGTGCTGCTAAATTGAATATCAAAAACTACCCTCCTGAAAACAAATATAGATTTTCAACACAAAAATCTTGCCTGTTGACTTCAAGATATAATTTTATAATTCCAGCACTTTAAAGTTTCTTTTTAACGAAAATCGAAAAGACTTACCAAAACGCTGAATTACCTTTATGAATATTAAAAAATAAAAAAAGCATAGGTATAAAATAATTCCAAAATATCATGAAAATCATCTCACAGTTGATATTAATTGTTTTGTTCTCCGCAATGTTTTCCTGCAAGAAGGAGAGGGGTAATGAAGCCAAATATTTAATTTTCACTTCAGATTCCTCAGGTGTTTATGGAAAAATATTAAATGATACACAAAAGGGATATATATTTTCAGGCCAGCCTTGTCCTGTTATTGAAGGACAAAGAATATTATTTGACAGAGAATATTCGACAAATGCAAATAGATTTAATATTACTGCAGATATTGGGAAATACAATTATTTTACTCCAAACAATCAATATCATTATAGATTAACAAATGAGTATTTAATAGTTGTTAAATAAAAATTACTGTAAAATTGTAAAATTACTCTTTAATTATTTTTTTTGTTACAACACCCTTTTCAGTTTTTATCTTCATTAAATATATCCCTGAAGGAAGACTGCTTAAATCAAGGTGGTTTTTTTCGCTTTTTATTTTTAACGAACCCATTTGATCTCCAAGTAAGTTATAAATTGAAATTTCTGAACAGCCTTCAATTCCTGATACGGTTATTATACTATTGAAAGGATTGGGGAATATTTTTACTGCAGATTCATTACTGCCGGTTTCAGGCTCAATAGAGGTGCATAAATTAACAACTATACTTTGGATCGCGGTATCCGAACAACTGTATCCATTGGTATAAGTATAAACTATATTCCATGTGCCTATTCCTGCACCAGAAGGACTAAAAATGCCGGATGTTACTCCAGTACCGCTGTAAATGCCTCCAGCCGGGCTGCCTCCGGCTAATGTTAATGAGGATGCATTATTACAAACACTTGCTGGATTTTGGGTATAGTCAACAATCGGCAAAGGCCTAATAATTACTTTTACAGATATTTTATCCCAGCATCCGCCGCCAGCTACTTTTTTTATGTAAAAGGTGCCGCTTACAGAAACAGCAGTTGGTGCTGATAAAGGAATAGTTGCTGCTGAATCTGTCCAATAGGTTACTGTTCCTGTAGTTGAGTTTAAATCAATGAACGCAGTGGTTATATTTACGGTGTTTGGAAAACATACTGCCGGCGGATTTGTGACGCTTAAATTAGGCACTGCGTTAATAATTACTGTTACAGGTTTTAAATCAGAACACGTTCCGGAAGTTGTTTTTTTAATGTAATAAGTTCCGCTGGTAGTTATACTTGCCGGTGTTGACAATGAAATCGTTGCGCCTGCATTAGTCCAATAGGTAACTGTTCCTGTGGTTGAGTTTAAATCAGTAAAGGCATTCGTGATATTTATTGTGCCAGGCGAACATACAGCTGAAGGATTCGTAACATTTAAATTAGGAATTTCCCCAATAGATACTGTAACAGGCTTTATATCAGAGCAGATTCCAACTGAAGCAGTTTTCTTGATATAATAAGTTCCGCTGGTACTAATGCTTGAAGGTGATGATAATGAAATAGTAGCCGCTGCATCTGTCCAATATGTAACTGTTCCGGCAACTGAATTTAAATCAGTAAAAGAGCTTGTAATATTTACTGTACTTGGCGAACATGCAGCAGGCGGATCTGTTATACTGAGGTTTGGACCTCCGCTGATAGTTAGAGTCGCAGTATTAGAAATGACGGAATTTCCGCTTGTAACTATACATTGATAAAGGAAACCGTCAAAGTATGAAGGCGTACCAATAACCGTAAGAGTATTTGTATATACACCGCTGTAATCACCGCCGTCAAACAAATCATAAAAGGTTGCTCCGCCGGGATTATATTGCCATTGATAAGTTACGTTTATTCCTGTGGCTGCAACCGAAAAATTAGTATTTCCTCCCGGACAAGCTGAAACGCTGACTGACTGAGTGGTAATGGCAAAATCAAAATCAGACAATGGGCGTTTCCAAACACCGCCGCCATGAGAACCGGCAAAAATAGATGTTCCGCTTACAGCTAATGAATATACTTTAAGGCTTGTTAAATTGGTATTAACAGCTGTCCAATTGTTTGCACTATCGTTTGAGAAAAACACTCCGCCTCCATCTGTTCCGGCAAACATCTTTGTGCCATTTACAAACAGCGACATAACAACCTGGTTTGTTAAACCTGTATTCTTTACCAACCAGCTTCCGCCGTTATTTAATGAGGAAAATACTCCCCCAACTGTCCCGGCAAAAATACGCGGACCATTAATAGCTAATGTGTTGACGTTAGTATTTGTTAACCCGCTGTTAACCTGTGTCCAGGAGCTTCCGCTGGTGTTCGAATAAAACACTCCTCCGTAATAAGTGCCTGCAAAAACTTTTGTTCCGCTGGCGGCCAATGACTGTATGGTAGTATTTGTTAAGCCAGTATTGACAGGATTCCAGGAGCTTCCGCCAATTGTTGACTTAAATACCCCTCCGCCAAAAGTACCTGCATAAATAACTGTTCCGCTTACTGCAAATGAAGTAATATTCAAATTTGTACCCAAACCACTATTCATAGCCGTCCAGGAAGTTCCATTATTGGTTGACCTGTATACTCCATTTGCATAAGTCCCTGCAAAAACAGCTGTTGTTCCATCTGTTGCCAATGCATTGATAGAATTAGAAGGTAAACCTGAATTGACCGGTGTCCAAGGTCCAGAACCGTTGCTTGTTGATAAATATACTCCGCCGCCAAAAACCCCGGCAAAAACATTTGTTCCGACTGTAGCTAAGCATAATGAATTGGCATTTGTATTTGTTATACCCTGATCTGAAGCCCAAAGCCCTCCGTTGTTTGCAGAAACGTAAAGTCCGCTGCCGTCAGTTCCGCCAAAAACAGTAGCAGCAGGTTTTATTATTGATAAAACATAGGAATTTATGCCGTTATTTACTGCGTTCCATGTACCCGCATTCCCGCTGCTGGATGATAAATAAACACCGCCGCCCCAAGAGCCGGCAAAAATATCCGTTCCGTTAACTGCAAATGAAGTAACGTGAGTCATGCTGTTTACTGATGTCCAAAGCCCTCCATTATTTGTTGATTTAAACACACCGCTGGCGTCAGTTCCTGCAAAAATAACAGACCCGCTTACAGCTAATGCCTTTACATATGTGGTTGATAAACCTGTGTTAACCTGTGTCCAAAGCCCTCCGTCGTTTGCTGACAAAAACACGCCGGCACTGCCTGTTCCCACAAAAATATTTGTTCCGCTTACAGCAAACGATAGTACATCCATTCCTGTCAAACCATTATTAACGGCGGTCCACTGCCCTCCGTTATTAGTTGAGATAAACACACCAGCATTTGTGCCTGCAAAAATATTAGTGCCGCTTATGGCTATTGCAGCCACCTGAAGCTGTGCAGTTGTCGTCAAACCTGTATTTACAGCTGTCCAGGATCCTCCGCTGTTTGTTGAAATAAAAACACCTCCGCCGTAAGTACCAGCAAAAACAGTAGTCCCGCTTGAGGTTACAGCTAATGATTGTACATCAGTATTTGTCAAACCAGAACTTACTGGAGTCCAAAGCGTACCGTTATTGCTGGTTAAAAACACCCCGCCGCCAAATGTTCCTGCAAAAATATTAGTCCCGCCGGAGGCAAAACATCTTATAATCCCTCCTCCTGGCCCAATCGGCTGCCATTGTGCATTAACGTTGAATCCCAAAACAGCAGAGAACATAATTGTTAAAAATAGTTTTCTTTTCATAGTTTGCCCATTAAGTGATTATTTTGCTGAATAATTCTTTATAGTATTGTAAAGAGAATTTACTTTTGATTTAGAGTTATTATAAAAAGCTAAATGCAATTGGAATTGATATAACGAACACATACAAATTTTCGAATCGGCATAAAAAAAACAGCAAACTCAAATTCGTAAACTTCGATTCATTTATTCGATATTAGTAACCTTATTCTGCAATCAATTTGCCTTCGGCAATAATTTTATTGTCCTCAAAGAGTTTGTAGAAAAATATTCCATCCGTTAAATTTACTCTATCAATTATGGCGTTCTTCGTTTTTATATTTTTTATGGTTTTTACTTCTTGTCCGAACAAATCATAAATTACTAAATCCATTTCACCAAAACCGCTGTTTCCTATTATTTCTATTGTTGCTGAGGATATAAAAGGGTTAGGATAAACGTTTACATGTGCATTGCTGATGTTTGTATTATCAATACCCTGAACCAATCCAAATTCACTTAAAGGCCTTTTCCATACCCCGCCGCCTTTTGTTCCGGCAAAAACACTCGTTCCGCTAACGGCTGTTGAATAAACAGAAAAATTTGTTAAGCCGGTATTTGCCGCAGCCCAGGTATTTCCAGTATCATTTGAAAAAAACACTCCGCCGCCATCAGTGCCGGCAAAAACATTTACCCCGATTGTAAGAAGCGACAAAACATCATGATCTGTTAAACCTGTATTCTTTTCTGACCAATTCGCTGCGCTGTCTATTGAAGAAAATACCCCTCCATAAGTTCCGGCAAAAACACGTGCCCCGCTTATTTTTAATGCGTTGACATTAAGATTTGTTAAACCGGTATTTGAAGCTGTCCATGTACCTCCGTTATCGTTTGAAAAAAATACGCCGCCATAGTAAGTTCCTGCATAAACAGTGGTACCGCTGGCCGCTAAAGACAGTATAGAACTATTGGTAAGACTGCTGTTTACTGCAGTCCAATCGCTTCCATTATTTGTTGACTTAAAAACTCCGCCGCCAAAAGTTCCGGCATAGATATCAGCTCCGTTTACAGCAATTGAAGTGAC
>CAISYK010000176.1 GCA_903889605.1 uncultured Bacteroidota bacterium | reverse complement strand
TAAATACATGGGTTCGCTGATGAACGAAAAGGATATTTTAAATTAACACAACATAAGTATAATTTATTTAAGCTCCAGCAGCACCACATTTTCAACATGATGTGTCTGCGGAAACATATCCACAGGCTGGACTTTAATAACCATATATTTTTGATCCAGCAATTGTAAATCACGTGCCTGAGTTGCAGGATTACAGCTTACATAGACGATCCGCTGGGGCTCTATTTCCAATATTTTTTTTGTTACATCCTCATGCATGCCAGCCCGAGGCGGATCTGTGATTATTATATCAGGTTTGCCGTTTTCTTTTACAAATGCATCATTCAGCACATCTTTCATATCACCTGCATAAAAAACGGTATTATATATACTGTTTAACTGCGAATTAATTTTTGCATCTTCTATTGCGGCAGGAACATATTCAACACCTATTACTTTTTTTGCCTGGTGTGCCGCAAAGTTAGCAATGGTGCCTGTTCCTGTATATAAATCATATACAACATCAGTATCCTTGATTGCAGCAAAGTCGCGCGCAACTTTGTATAATTCGTACGCCTGATCCGAATTAGTCTGATAAAAACTTTTTGGCCCGATTTTAAATTTCAACCCTTCCATGTTTTCATAAATACTATCGTTTCCTTTAAACACTTTTATTTCCAGATCACTTATTGTATCATTACGTTTAGAATTGATAACATACTGCAGAGATGTTATTTGAGGGAAAATATCAGAAACATGATTCAGCAATTTTTCAATTACTTCCTTATCATCATAATGAAAGCAAACAATCAGCATCCATTCACCTGTAGAAGTGCTGCGTATTATGATGTTCCGCAATAATCCAATCTGTTCGCGAAGGTCAAAAAAGGTTAATTTGTTTTGAAACGCGTATTTTTTTATTTCATTTCGTATTTTATTGGATGGCTCTTCCTGCAAGTAACACGTGTCAATGTCAAGTATTTTATCAAACGAGCCGGGTATATGGAAACCAAGAGCATTGCGCGAAATCTCACCCAGACCTTCTCCAAAAGCAAGTGATTTATCTTGTATCTGCTCGTCGGTAAGCCATTTTTTATTTGAAAAAGTGAATTCTAATTTATTCCGGTAATTATATATGTTTTTAGATGGAATAATTTTTTGAATTTCGGGAAGCTCAATTTTGATCAGCCTAGTAAGTGCATCGCTTATTTGTTTCTGTTTGTAGAACAATTGCCACTCATAAGCCATATTTTGCCATTTGCAGCCGCCGCATACTCCAAAATGACTGCACACAGCATCTGTACGTTTTTCAGATCTGTGTTTTACCGCAATTGTATTTGCTTCACGGTATTTACTTTTTTTACGTGTTATCTGCAGATCCACAATATCACCTGGTACGGCGCCTTTTATAAAAATAACATACTCATCAGTTCTGGCAATGGATTGGCCATCAGAGCTTGCATCAATCACATTTACATTTTCAAGTATCGGTAAAAGTTTTTTAGTTTTCATAAGTGTGCGAAGATACTAAAACACTTTTTAATATAGTAGGTTTCACCCATATTTGAAGCAGATAATATCAATATTTTTTGTTTAAACATTATTCTAATTTTATTGTATTTAATCTCATCAAGGTTAGGAAATAAAGGGAGATCAGTTGTATTCAGAAAGCCAAAATGTCTGCATCAGTTTCTTAAGTAAATCTCGCTGCAAAATTATTTAGAAATTAAATTTTTGTATCCTTTTTAATGATGATCGTTATAAATCAAAAACG
>CAISYK010000175.1 GCA_903889605.1 uncultured Bacteroidota bacterium | reverse complement strand
ACCGGAAATCACAAAAAAAGAGGGGTAGAAATTGGAGCGAAAAAGGGTGGTTCAACATCCTCGGAATAGGTGGTTCAATATGCCTCGGAAAAGTGGTATAGCTTGGTCGGAATGGGTGGTTCAGTTTCATCGGTATAGACATTAAACAAAAGAATGCTTCTAATAGCACAAAAACCACATAGAACTGCTAATTCAAAATCTGTTTTATCATTCAAATAGCAGTCGAAATATAAATCCTTCTTTAAACTTGCTTTCGGGCTTTTTGCCGGGGTGTTGGTAAATAGCTTTTTACCGTTTTCCAAAACACGTGCAGTACTTGCCGTAACTCCGAAATATTTTAATGCTGAATTAATTTTATCCTTAATGCTTCCATCTTCAAGTTTAACCGCTTTAGCATAAATTGAATAATCAAAAATATTATCCAGTACTTTCTTTTTGTTTTCAAAAATTCCATCAATAAAACAGATAGGAAAATTGAAATATTTTTCATCTTCTTTTTTCATATCTTTTCAAATGTTATGTAATACCATTCATAAAAACTTTTAAAATCCTTTGCGACAAAATAAATTCCTCCGGCACTCTCAATTTTCTTTTGATATTCTTTTTGTTGATCGCTTTGTTTGTCCGCTCCTATTTTAATTTCAATCTTTACAGATTTACCATTTAAAACACTTGAAATGTCCGCTGTGCCGTTCGTTCCTGTGCCTTTTATCCATTTTATACTTCCAATGGTTCGGGAGCTTCCTAATACATCAATAACAGTTTTTCTATTATCAATTTGTCGCCCGGTGTTGCTTATCCGTTCGGCTTGGTTGCCAGTTAGATTAATAAAATCAATAATACATTTCGTTAATCCATTTGCTGTTTTATCGCAATATTTTAATCTTGGGAGTGCAAATCCTGGGACTGTGGGGTGTTTCTCTTTTAACTTTCTAAAAGCTAATTCAGACAATGTTTTTAGGCTGGTCGCTTCCATACTAAAAAAGTTTTGTTTGTGGATTAATCGGGAATAGGTCGGGATTGCAAGTAATAAACCACGCTTTGAAACCTGTTATTTTACAAGTCTTTTTCTCAATCTCTTTGAGTAGCCCCCTTTTTTCAAGGTCGGATTTGTACCGACAAATATTTTTTTGATAAATCCCGGTAGCATCTGAAACCATTGAAGCGGTTGCAACGTGTTTACTTAAATAAATAAATATGGTTTGGAGTTGATTTTTTGTAGTTGTACCTTTGTTTCGCTGACTAAAAGTATGTTTAGGGGTTGATTTGAATTTATTCATTTTCAGCCCCTTTCTTATTTCCCAAAAATATTAATGCAGCTTCAATGTCGCTTCTACGATAATAGACACGATTTCCCAAACCTACCGGAATAAGTTTACCTTTCTTTTGCCATAACCAAAGAGTTGATAAATCAACTTTCAGCATTTCAGCAACTTCATTGCGTGTTAAATATTCGGTGGGTTTTACAGGCTCAAAGTTTTCTTTGAGTTCCTTAATTTGATTCGTTAAGCCTTGAAACAAAGTATTAATTTGTTCGGCTGAAATACTGTTTAAAATTGTAGATGTTTCCATTTATCCTGTTATTAAATTGATTAACAGGACAAAGGTTGTTCAACTGAAAGCCTTTAATAGACTTGCTTTTGTGTTATTGTGGTATGATATTGTGTTATTTCAGTATGGTTAATTTTTGGTAGTATTAATAGATTCTTTTAACTCTAAATAAAGTTCATCTTTTAATTTGGTAGTGCAATTTGAAATTGTTTTTATTCTTGAAATTTGTATGCCATGTTTATCTAAAAATTCTAAATAAGCACTATGTTTTAAATCTAAAATCAAATGGTCTGAAACCATTGTTCTTATTATAAAACTATAATTTGCCACATGATTATTTTCATCATTTTTAAATTTTTCATGCCAAATACTAAATAATTTATAACCACAATCATTTATTCCTGAAAAGATATACTTACCTTTGCTTTCGTAAATAAACTTAGCTTCTTTCTCTTGAACGTCAGCTTCTTCGAAGGTGTCTCTTGGTTGGGCTGTT
>CAISYK010000174.1 GCA_903889605.1 uncultured Bacteroidota bacterium | reverse complement strand
GCTGGAAGTTATTTATAATGAGAAATAGGATGCAGCAGCCGAACTGATGAAAGTAAAATAGCTTATCGCTTATCCTGTTTCCAATATATCATCGGCTTTGCCTCAGTTTTTTTGAACTGCTGATTTTTAATAAACACAATAACAAATTTATGTTCCTCCATTTATAGGAGGGTAGGAGGCTCTTCTGAAAAAAATACTCATCATACGTTTTAGTTCAATCGGCGATATAGTATTAACTACGCCTGTAATACGCTGCACAAAACTTCAAGTTCCTGGTGTTGAGATCCACTATCTTACAAAAAAAATATTCCAAGGAATTTTAGAATACAATCCTTACATCAGCAAAATTCATTTCATCGAAAAAGATGTAAAAGAAGTTATTGAAAATCTAAAGAAGGAAAATTTTGATTTCGTCGTTGATCTTCATAATAACATTCGTTCCCTCCAGATAAAAACAGCACTGCGCAAACCATCATCAACCTTCAAAAAGCTGAATTTCAAAAAATGGCTGCTTGTAAATTTTAAAATAAATAAAATGCCGCCGATACATATAGTTGACCGCTATATGCAGACAGTTGAACAACTCGGAATAAAAAATGATGATAAAGGATTAGATTATTTTATTCCTGAGATAGATGAAGTGAATATTGCTTCGCTGCCGGCCCCGCATCAAAATGGGTACATCGGTTTTGTAATAGGTGCAAAGCATTTCACCAAAAAATTACCAACGGAAAAAATAATTTCTATTTGTAAAAAACTAAACCAACCGATAATTTTATTGGGAGGAAAAGAAGATATGGAGAGCGGAGATTTGATAAAAAAAGGTATTGAGAATTCTGTTAATCATTCTTCTGTATTTGAGGATAAAGCTGCTGAGAGTATTATTTATAATGCCTGCGGAAAATACAATTTGAATCAATCGGCATCGTTAGTAAAACAGGCTTCAAAAATAGTCTCTCATGATACAGGGCTTATGCACATTGCTGCCGCATTCAAAAAAGAAATAATTTCGGTATGGGGAAACACTGTCCCCGCATTTGGTTTCACCCCTTATATGCCCGATTCGGAATCAAAAATAGCTGAGGTGAAAAACTTGCCATGCAGGCCATGTTCTAAAATAGGTTATGATAAATGCCCTAAATGCCATTTTAAATGTATGATGCTGATTGATGAAAATGAATTTGTTTGATTGGTCGGATCGTTATTTATCAACCTGAGTTCGATTAATAAAAACATGCAATTTGATTTGTTTGTTCAGTTTCATATTTAATAGTTGGTTTTTTAGGAAAGAAAGAGTAGGCAGCAATTCCAGCAAGGAGATTGGAGATGAAATTTCCGAACGAGCGATGCCTTGAGTGCTCTACTTGACATATGTTTTTTAGCTCATCATTTACTGTTTCTATTATAGATCTTTTACGAAGTAATATTTTATCACTCATTTGCATTAAACAATTCTTCATATTTTTTTTAATGCTTGTGATTAGTTGTATCCCATCTGCAAAAAGCAATTCAGCAAGTTTAGTAGAAATATACTGATAAAATTAACGCAGTAGTTGTATCGTATGATTTGAAATTATTAAAAAAAAAGAGTCGGAAGCACTTCAATTAAAGACCGACAGCTTTGTTGTAGAAACCAACGTACATTTTCCTGCCGACCTTAACTTATTAAATGACAGCGTTCAAAATCATTATCCCGGATTGAAAAATTAATTTTAAAAGGAGTTGTATCATCAGACGGGTAGCGCAAAATAAAATCCACAAAAAATAATTACAAATCGCTGCTTAGAGATACTTCTTGGGCTGTATTTAAAGGCAAGAGAGAAGATTATAAAAAGGGAATGGTAAAAAAATACATTGCTCAAGCACAAGAAATAGAGTTGAAAATAAAATTAGTTTTAGAAAATTACCGCGATGAAGAGCTGCAAAAATACGCATCTTACATCAGCCTTTTCATCAATCAAATTAATAGAAGATTATTAAAAGGAGAGATTATTCCAGCAGAAGAAAAAGTATTTTCAATATTTGAAGAATATATCGAATGGATTAATATAGGAAAGCGTAATCCTGAACTAGGAAATACAATGCTGATAACCACAAATCAATATCACTTAATCATGGATTATAAAATCATGTTTAAGGAAAAAGATGCATCGCAAATTATCCCATTATTGGGTCGATTAAAAGTAAATTATCCATCTGAAACAATCGATAGTTTTAGCACAGATAAAGGATTTTGGAGCAAGGACAACTTTGCTTGTTGTGTAGACGCAGGAATTAGAAAAACGATCATACCTAAAAAAGGAAAATGTAATAAAGCAGAATACGAGCGCGAACACGAAGAAACATTTATACGCCTTCGCAACAAGCATTCTGCTGTAGAAAGCAACATTAATATGCTGGAGCATCACGGACTTAATCGTAGTGTGGATAAAGGAAAGGCTCATTTTGAGCGTTATGTTGCCATATCTGTGTTGGCTTACAACGTGCATATTATAGGTAACGAGCTTGTAAGACAAAAATTAGAAAAAGAAAAACGAGCATTCAAAGCCTCGAAGGTAAAGCAATACAGGAAAGCCGCCTAAAACTAAAATAACGGAACAATATGGGGAGCGTGTGCTTACGAATTAAAAAATGGTGTTTTCTTGTTGGGAAATCTTAAAAATGCTTCCGCATTTTTTGACAAATTCATCTGGATAATATTTTTAGGTCGGTTTTTCGTCAAAAACGAAATCTCTTTTTGAAAAACTTGTGTTTTCTTGCTGGCACTATTTATATATATGTGGGCTGGTTTAAAACCATGCGGTTTCTTGCTGGTTTTTAGTTTTCCTCAATAGTATTAATTGCAATTCATTAGTTAAATGCCGCGT
>CAISYK010000173.1 GCA_903889605.1 uncultured Bacteroidota bacterium | reverse complement strand
TTAATTATTTGCGGATGCACCCATGTTATCTCTGTTCCTGAAGCTAAATTTGGTTTACCTGAAGTAAAACGCGGAATCTGGCCTTTTCAGGTTATGCAGAGTATGCTGCAGGTTATGCCTTCGCGGACAGTCATTGATTTTTGCATGAGAGCCAGAACTATTGAAGCCATGGAAGCTGAAAAATTAGGCCTTGTTTCAAAAGTAGTATCTGCCGATAAATTGGATGAAACTGTGCAAAATCTAGTTTATGAAATATTTCAATATTCACCGTCAGCTATCCGGTTAGGATTAAAAGCTTATGATGAACTAAAAAGCAAACCTTCTGATGAAGCACATACTTTTCTTAAGCAGATGTTATCTGAAGTGGTTCGCACAGAAGATGCTAAAGAAGGAATATTGGCTTTTACCGAAAAAAGACAGCCTGAATGGAAAGGCAAATAAAGCCGATTTTTTAATCTCTCAAAAGTGAGAAAAGACTCGAGGCATATAAAACTTGTAAAACAAAATGATGAACATAATTAACTCCTCCCATTTGGGGAGGCCGGGAGGGGCTTCCTCTATTAAAATTGCCGGAGCCCAAGGTTTTTACGGCGACAGCCCAAAGGCCGCCATTCAAATTGCAAAAGAGAAAGGCGCCGATTATCTTGTTATAGATTCATTAGCTGAACTTACGCTTTCAATCCTTCAAAAAGATAAATTAAAAGATGAATCGCTTGGTTATGCCCGCGACATCGAATTTATGGCAACCTCTCTCTTTCCAATAGCCTTTAAGAATGGAATTAAAATCGTAACCAATTCGGGCGGACTGAATCCTGAGGCTGCTGCAAAAAAGGTTGCTGCAATATTAGAAAAGCAAGGAATTAAAGGGATTAAAATTGCAGTCATAACTGGAGACAATCTTATGCCTAAGCTGCAGGAGATGCAAAAAGCCGGACTGGTCTTGGAAAATATTGACAACGGGCTCCCTTTGTCTGGTTCCGCTTTTGAAATAACACATGCCAATGTTTATACCGGGGCCAGCACAATATCCGAAGCGCTTGATAAAGGAGCTGACCTTATTCTTGCCGGAAGGGTTGCAGATCCATGCCTTACCCTGGGTATTTTAATTCACCATTTTAAATGGCGCCTCAGCCCTTCTGCATTTGGAGATGAAAGCTCAGCTCTCAGCCAAAATGATTGGAATAAATTGGCTTCAGGCATTGCTGTCGGACACCTATTAGAATGCGGCGGACAAGCTTCCGGAGGAAATTCTTATGCCGAATGGCCTATGGATTATTCAATAAGCAACTTAGGATACCCTATAGCAGAGGTTTTTGAAGATGGTACAGCTGTATTTTCAAAACTGGAAAGCCAGGGAGGGAAAGTAAGCAGGAATACTATCCGTGAGCAGCTTATTTATGAAATTCATGACCCGGCAAACTATATTACTCCTGATGTAATTGTAGATTTTACTTCTGTAAAAATTGAAGATATTGGAGTCAATAAAGTACATTTTTCGGGTATAAAAGGCAAGCCCCGCCCTGAGAAATTGAAATTGAGTATCGGGCAGATGGAAGGTTATATGAGCGACCAGTTCTTCTTCTTTTCATGGCCTTATGCTTATGAAAAAGCTGAACGGCTTATTAAAACGGTGAAAGAAATTTGGGTGACTCTGCCGGTTAAAATTGAAAGATCGGAATTTTCTTTAGTCGGCATTAACGGTATTCATGGCTCGGCAGCACCGCTTCCTCCAAAAGAAATTCTTGACGAAATGAATGAAATCGGTGTGAGGATAGCTATTAAGCATAATGATTTGCGCACAGGCAAACTTGCCATGCAGTCTATTATCTGCCTTGGCCTTAACGGCCCTCCTGGATTAATTGGTATCCCGGGATGGGGCAAAACAGACAGAGTTATGCTTAGCCTTTGGCCAACCCTTATTCCAAGAGAATGGGTTAAAGAAAAAGTTGAAATCATTGAAAGCTGAAATTTGAATTTTTTATTAAAGATTATTTCCGGCTTTACACAAAAAAAGGATTTACAAATGAAAAAAATAAAATTAATAGAAATAGCAAGTGCCCGCTCAGGCGACAAAAACGATGTTTGCAATATCGGCATTATGGCAAAATCTCCTGAATTTTATGCTGTACTTAAAGAAAAAGTTACTACAGAAAAAGTAAAAGAGCATTTTAAAGATCTTATCAAGGGTTCTGTAATCAGATACGAATGGGAGTCCATTGAATCACTTAATTTTATATGCAATCAGGCTCTGGACGGAGGAGCTTCCAGGTCGTTAAGAATGGATACGCTTGGTAAAAACTTTTCCAGCCACCTGCTTAGAATGGAAATTGAAATTGATGGCTAATTGAAAACTCAATTTCTTTTACCAAATTATTCCTTTAATTTTGACTAAATTTTCACAAACCCAATAAGAAAAGACATGGCCGCAAACCCATTTACAGAAGAGCATCAATTGCTTAGAACTTCCTTCAGACAATTTATTGAAAAAGAAATTACCCCGCACGCGGAAGAATGGGAAAAAAATAAAATATGCGACCGCGGTACATTCAGCAAAATGGGTGAACATGGCTTTTTCGGAGTAAGTTTTCCGCTAAAGTACGGAGGAAGCGGAATGGATTTATGGTCTGCAGTTGTAATAGCAGAAGAACTGTCTCATGCTAATATCGGCGGTTTGTCAATGTCGTTTTTTGCCCATACATATCTGCCTTTACCATTAATTAATGCTCTTGGTACAGAGGAGCAAAAGCAGAACTATCTTGTACCTGCTTTAAAAGGTGAAAAAATTGCCGCATTAGGCATCACAGAGGCTGGAGCTGGCTCAGATGTAGGAGGAATAAAAACCACTGCGAAAGATATGGGCGATCATTATTTAGTAAATGGATCTAAAATGTTTATTACCAACGGAACAATGGCTGATTTTATAGTTTTGGCTGTCAGAACTGGTGAAGGGCATAATTTAAGCCTTCTTTTGTTTGACACATCCACTCCTGGATTTTCTGCCATTCCTGTTCATAACAAGCTGGGAATGCATACTTCAGATACCGGACAGCTATTTTTTGAAAATTGTAAAGTGCCTAAATCTGCTTTGATAGGTAAAGAAAATGCTGGCTTCTATTACATAATGAATAATTTTCAGGAAGAGCGTTTGATTGCGGCAATAAACGGCACCTCCTCTGCCGATTGGGCCGTTGGAAAGGCAAAACAGTATATGAAGGAAAGAGAAGCGTTTGGTAAACCTATTGCAAAATTTCAAGTGCTTAGGCATAAATTAGCTCAAATGTCCATATCCGTTGAAGCTTGCCGCTCCTTTTCTTACCGCGCAGTAAGTGAGTTTATCGAAAAAGGGCCTGAAGCAGCGTTGATAATATCCATGGCCAAAGCTTTTGTTGGTGAAGAGTCATTTAAAATTATTAATGATGCTTTACAGATACATGGCGGCTGGGGCTATATGGAAGATTATGGTGTTGCAAGAGCATTGAGAGATACACGCCTTTTATCTGTGGGCGCAGGAACTACTGAAATAATGCATGAAATTATAAGCAGGGTAATTATTGACGAAGTAGAACACAAACGGCAGCTTATTAATGTGCGGTCATAAAAAAAATCTGCTCCAGCAAACAAATGGAACGCTGATGACGTTGGTTGATTATGATTAGAAACGATTTTTATGCGTGTTTATAATTAAAAAAATGTTATTCAGTGATGAATTTCGTCAACAGTTTTTCTGAACAATAAAAATGTCTGAAAAAATCAACTGAAAATAATTTCTTTTTCAATTTTCTCAGCAAGAACTCTTGCTATTTTCTCATTGCTTTCGACTGTCCATCCGCCTATGTGAGGCGACAGCATTACTTTTTCACTATGAATTAAGTATTGGAAAGGTTCGGGCAGATTTTCTGCATAAAGATTTTCAAATGAAATATCTTCGTATTCCAGCACATCTAAACATGCACCTAATACTTTCCCGGATTTTATACCTCTAACTAAATCACTGGTATTTAAACACTTTCCGCGTGCGGTATTTATTATGAAAAGGTTTTTTTTGAACCTGCTGATAAAGGTGTCATTAATCATATAATTTGTTTCATCAGTTAATGGAGTGTGTAAACTTATTACATCAGCTTCTTCGAAAATTTTGTTAAGCGATGTTTCAATAATACGTTCATTACCGAAATTCTTTTTGTATTTATCGTACGCCAGTATTTTCACTCCAAAACCCAGCAGGCGCTGTGCAAAAGCGCTGCCCATATTTCCATAACCAATTATACCTACCGTTTTCCCCTTCAATTCAATACCCCTGTTTCCTTCACGTATCCATTTTCCTTCCCGGATTTCTTTATTTGCCCTGCATAAATTATTAAAAAGAGATAATAACATCCCTACTGCATGTTCACCGACTGCGTCGCGGTTGCCTTCTGGGGCATGTAAACATACTATTCCCTTGCTTTCGGCATATACCACATCAATGTTTTCCATTCCTGCACCGGCACGTGCAATAAATTTAAGCCTCGACGCTTTATCAATAATTTCTTTTGTAATTTTTATTTTACTGCGGATAACTATTCCATCATACAAATGGATGTTATTAATAATTTCGTCTTTTGTCCATTGATATTTCAAATCACAGGTATGCCCTGCCTGAATTAGTGTTTCATGAAGTATTGGATGGTTTGAATCGATGAATAGGATTTTCATTTATGAGATTTCAGGTTCAAGGTTTTGAGATAAATTAGATTGAAGGTGTATTATATGGAGAGCGGAAGCCCCTCCCCTGCCTCACCATATGGTGAGGAGAAACAACGCACAAGCTAAACGGCAGGTTTAGCATCCATCAATTCCTCAAATTTGATGAGGTCAGAAAGCGCTTTTATTCTACTGTTACAGATTTTGCTAAATTCCTTGGCTGATCTACATTACAACCCCGCATTACAGCAATGTGATAAGATAATAATTGCAAAGGAACCACTGCAATTAAGGGGACTAATATTTCATCTGTTTCGGGAATTTCAATAGAATAATCGGCCATTTCCACAACCTGTTTGTCGCCTTCGGTAACAATAGCAATAATTTTCCCTTTACGTGCTTTAACTTCCTGTATATTGCTTACAACTTTTTCGTAAGACGCCCCTTTTGTTGCAATAACAAAAACCGGCATTTCTTCATCTATCAAGGCTATTGGGCCATGTTTCATTTCAGCTGCAGGATAGCCTTCAGCATGAATGTAAGAAATTTCTTTTAATTTCAAAGCGCCTTCCAAAGCAACCGGGAAAGTATACCCGCGACCTAAATACAATGCATTAGTAGAATTTTTATAGACATCGGCAATGTATTTTATTTTATCATTTGTTTTTAAAACCCGCTCTACCTTACCCGGAATAGCTTCCAATTCATTTAATAACTGATGAAAACGAGACGAGGAGATTGTTCCTTTAAGAAAAGCTATTCTCAAAGCCATTAATACAAGAACTGTTATTTGTGCAGTAAACGCTTTGGTTGAGGCTACCCCGATTTCCGGTCCGGCATGTGTATATGAACCTGCATGAGTGGCTCGTGCTATTGATGAACCTACAACGTTGCATATACCAATAATAGTTGCTCCTTTTGATTTTGCAAGATCAATAGCCGCCAATGTATCAGCTGTTTCGCCTGATTGTGAAATTGCAATTACTACATCGTCTTCATAAATTATTGGATTCCGATAACGGAATTCAGAAGCGTATTCCACCTCTACAGGAATTCGGGTTAAATCTTCAAATAAGTATTCGGCAACTAAAGCAGCATGCCAGGATGTACCGCAAGCAATAAAAATAATCCGTTTCGCATTTAAAAATTTCTGCTCGTATTCGGCGATACCGCCAAGATTTACAGTATCCAATTCAGAGCTTAACCTGCCGCGCATACTGTCTTTGATGGAACGCGGCTGTTCATAAATTTCTTTAAGCATAAAGTGGTCGTACCCCCCTTTTTCCAAAGCTTCAAGCTTTAGCTCCAACTCTTGTATGTAAGGGGTTTTAACTTTATTCTTGATCGTTCTTATTTTCAGTTCTTTTCCGCGTTCGATAAAAGCAATCTCTTCGTCTTCGAGGTAAACTACGTTTTTTGTATATTCGATAATAGGTGTAGCATCAGAAGCAATAAAAAACTCATCTATTCCGATACCTATAACCATTGGACTGCCTTTTTTAGCAGCAATTAGTTCGTTTGGATTTTCTTTTGATAGAATTACGATTGCATAAGCTCCAACCACCTGATTTAAGGCTTTAAGGACAGCTTCACCTAAACGGCATTTTTCCTCTTGCTGAATATCTTCAATTAAATGAATTAGAACTTCTGTATCGGTATCACTTAAAAATATATGTCCGCGTTTCTTTAATTCTTGTTTTAAAGGGCCGTAATTTTCAATGATGCCGTTATGTATCATTACTAAATTTTTCGAGCCCGAATAATGCGGATGAGCATTTACATCATTGGGGATACCATGAGTAGCCCAACGGGTATGCCCAATCCCAATGGTGCCGTTTTTATTTTTTCCGGAAACAAAACCAGCCAGATCAGCAACTTTACCTTTGCATTTATAAACATTTAAATTATTTGTTTGAGAGATTGGATCATAATCAATCAATGCAACACCTGCGCTGTCGTACCCCCTGTATTCGAGTCTTTGAAGACCTTTTATTAGAATTGGGTATGCCTGCTTATTTCCTATGTATGCAACTATTCCGCACATATTTCTGAATTTTATATTGTTATGAAGACCCTCCTAACCTCCGCAAAGGAGAGGGATTGCACTCCGTTTAGCCTGCTGTTTGACTTTTAAGTAAGTTATCCTACCCTTTAGGGGGCGGGATGGGCAACCATTAATGTAATTTTGTATAAGATATATTTAGTTTCATACGATACTGACCGGAACTGCCGCCTCCGCCAATCACAACCCTATTAGCATTAACAGCACCGCCTAACGGAAGCAAGTGCAAACCATTATTTTTTCTTTTACCAGTAAGAACCTGCTGAATGTAACGGGCAATGTTAAAGCGGTATTCATGGGTAGTTGAATTATAGATTCCTCCGAAATAATTGGAGCCTTCTGAAGCATCTGGTAATACATAGTTAGTCCCATCATCATTAATACCAAACAGGACTAATTGTGCCGGAGTGGAAAATGTATCGGCCTGATAAGCTGAACCAATATCTACCTTCATCACCAGTTCGGCTTTATTAACTGCAATAGGCCCTTCTTTTATCCAGTTCATTATATACGGCATTTCAATTTTTGCTTTAACGCCTGCCATACCTTGAACAAAAATCTCATCGTTTTGCGCAGGAGGAGAAACACTTAATTGTGCAGCAAGGCTGGGGACAATTTCTGAAGGGGAATAATTATCGTGGGTAAAGTGCGAGAACCGCGCAACACCATTCAAACCTAAATCGTATTTCAATGAATCATCTGTATCATTGTGATAGTATAACGTAACCTTTGATTGTACATCAGCCAATAAAAAATGTAAAATATTGCCTTCTCCGCTGTTTAATGTGCTTGTATTTTCGGTAGTAATGTAGAGCCCTTTCATAAAACTTTGAAAAACTGTATTACTGACCAAATTAGCAGAATTGCTTATAATTGCCGACCCAAAAGAGCTATTCAGATGTATTCTCAACTGAGGTTTAAGCACTACATTATCAATAGTAATAATTTTAGATGGTTCAGGGATAAAGCTGTAATTCGCCAAATCAAAAGAATTATTCGTCAATGAATTGTTGGAAAAGTAGCTGTTTTCAATTTTTATATCTTCAGTTACTTCGTAAACATTAACTAATTGTGATAATCTCAGCCTTTTTCCATAATAAGCCGGATCATATACTAAGGATAATACTACTGAGTCGATTGCAGGATTTGCGCCGAATAATGGATTATTGGTTGGCAGCCTCAGCTGAGTATAAAGCGAAGCTGTTGCTTTTCCGAATATAGGATCCCTATAATTTCCCAATAATGCATCGGCTGTATAAATTAATGTTTCATCGGTCCGCAATGAATCTATACTTATGGTTTTTG
>CAISYK010000172.1 GCA_903889605.1 uncultured Bacteroidota bacterium | reverse complement strand
TGAAAAGCACAAAAATTGAATTATCGGAATATACTCGGAATTCGTTAACAGTGGGCCGTTGCATTCTTATAAAAAGAGAAATAATTCTTGCGTACCCACACTTTTTCCCTTGACGAAAAATATAAATTCTAGTTTATAGCATTATGCTGTAATCACCAATAATTAAAGGCTTATCGGGTAATGTAAGAAATATGAAATTTTCTGGCCCTTGTGCTAGCTACGTCTAAACATTAGTAATAAATCAATTAAATATAATTATACATGAAAAATAGAACACTGAAAAAAGACCTGAAAGCGGGTAGGTCAATAAAAAAAGATGCTGAAGTAGAAAACTTCAATTTCGGAAAGCTTAATTGCTGGTGCGAAGTGGATTTTGGAATCTTAATACCTGGAGAAGTAAAGTTCAGCACTAGTTTCTCACACAATAAAGGGAGAACTATATATAGTGAGAACATAGAACCAGAGGATATTGAGCTTATTAAGGTTTCGCATCTCAAAAGCACTGCATCATTCTTAGCGGATAATATAGCTGGATATGAAAAGGAAGATAAACCTTATGCTGAAATACTAGGGCACACAGCGAGTCTGCTTGAAGAAATTGCACTTCGGTTATTGGAACAATATGCTTGTAAAAAGGGTATCCGACTTGAAAGTAAGAAATGTATTCACTAAAGTGGAAAAATGGATGGGAAAAAGCGTATTCCCATCATTTCTTCAACCGACTGGAATTAAGGAAGAAATAATTAACAACTAAAACCTGCTGTGACTAGGATAACAGTAAAATTATTATGGAAACAACAACAGTTAAAAATCTATCCGAATTAAACAATTCTGAATTAGTTGAGATAGCGACACGATTGAATTTGTTATTGGAATCTCCAATAGAATTAGATGAAAGTGACTACTCAGACAATGAGTATTTAGAGGAAATTATTATGAGTATGGTTGAGATATTATACTCCTCTTATGGTTCTCTTGTCATTACAACTGCAACAAATATAACGGTGGCTCTTTCTGCCATCTATGAGAAAAGTTTAGATGAAGAATAAAGTAGAATTAGTGCCAGGGGAAATCAAAGGATTCAATAACATACACAATGCTATGAGTCTTTTGAAATCCTTTATGGTCAAATTAAAAATAACAATAAGTAAATAGTGAAATTAAAAGAGTGGTGTAGAAGTAAATAAAAAATAATTAACAACTAAAACCTGCTGTGTATAGGATAACAGTTCAGAAATTATGGAAACAAGTAATATCAATATTGATAACTTTTTCGAAGCGACTTTAGGCGTTTGGAAAGAAATTAAAGAGGTTCCAAACGATTATACTTTGTTTTATAGTACCTACGATTCTAAATATTTCAAAAGCAAAGACGAAGATTTTCTTGTACGAATCTCAGGCCATTGGGGTAGTGGCATCCGTGAATGTAATTGGTATTTGAATGGCTATGCTCGTAATAACTCCTTTTTGTTTAAGAAAACAGTTGATGGTAAGGCAAAAATTGGGATAATAAGAATTTCTGATTTAAAAGATTTGAGAATTAAAGAATCTGCTTAAAAGTGAAGACTTTTAGTATACACAGCAATAAGAAAAAAGCAAGAGACCTGAAGCTGTTAGAGGGTCATTAAAATATAAAAAAACATGAAAACAAAAACAACTATTAGTAAAAAAGAAGAAATTTTAGAAGCATACAACTGTTTCTGCAATATTGAAGAATTAGCCAATGAAAAACTATATGATGATATTTTTAAAGTAATTGTTAAACATGGTATTCCACCTGCTTATACTGTGGCAACATTACAAATGATTATGTTGATAATATTGGCGGACAAAGAATGCTTGGCTAATATTAATGAATTAAAGAATAAACTATTAAACAATTAAAACTAAAATCAAATGGAAACTAAAAAAAATACACCTATGACCGCTACTCCAGAGTGGATGACATTTATGACAGCACACTTTGAGGCAATTAATAAAGGTTATATAGAAGGAAGAGAAAAATATAATGAGCATATTAATATTGCAATGAATAAACTAAAAAAAAATAAATAAAATGGAAACCAACAAAATTACATTCGGCAATATTCTTAATGAAGCCACAACAACAATGAATGAATCTGAATTCATTGAATTAATTAAACAACAAAAAAAATGTTTAATAGTTGAAAGGGGATATAATTGTTATGTTGGATATATAGGTACTGATAAGTGTTATATACATCAATTAGAAATACCGTTTAACAAAATTCATCCTTTTGATGAAGATATATGTGATAGAATAGCAAAAGAAGACTTTGCTACTCAATTATATTTTATTAAATGTGCATATGCAAATAAAATGTCTTGGTTATTTGCTGAAAATAATAATAATAAGTTCTCCGCAGTTTTCTCAAAAATTTTTTATGAAATTAAAAATGAAATTTTAGAAAGCGAAAAATATACAGAAGAACAAAAGAATTTATTTTATGAATTTATAGACTAAACAAAATTAAAAAACAAAAAAAATGGAAACACAAATCATTGAAAAAGTTACAGTAAAAGCACAGCAAATAACTGTGAGAGGTCAAGAATTAATTAAAGAAACAATCAAAACGAATAAAGAGTATTTCAATTATCATTCAGAATTGAAAAACATTTTAAGTTCTACGAAATTATTTCTTTTATTTTATGCTGAAACAAAGAATGAGGATACAGGATATTCAATTCAGCAAAAAATTATTGCGACTAATAAAAGAACATCAATTGAAATATCTGTACGTACTTTTTTTGATGTATTTACAGGAGTCGAATACAAACCAATTAAACAATT
>CAISYK010000171.1 GCA_903889605.1 uncultured Bacteroidota bacterium | reverse complement strand
GTTTCATTAATAAAATAACAGCAAATTTGTTAATGCAGTTAAAATAAGAATGCCGGGTATTTTTTTTACGTAAAAGCTGAGCGCAGCTGAAAGCTGCGCTCTTTTTTATATAGACTCTCATTCATTAGTATATTTCCTTTATTATATCACAGTTTCAAAATAAAAGCACCGCTTTTTTTATATACTTAGTCTTTACAATCAGATAATATATTTTATGCTTCCATGACAATAATCATCTGATTGTTTGACTGCAGTCATTAGCTGACCATGCTTGCCGTAGTACCTTTGCCCGATATTTATATTGACCAAGGTATATGCATAATATTATTCAGAATCATTTCATAATTGCAGTATTTATAGCGCGCATTTTTTTAGGCTTTCTATTCTTTTTTCAAGGATACGATTCTATATTCAGAGTTGGAATAAAAAAAGCAATAGAAGCATTTCATATTCCTTTTTCTGACAAAGGAATTCCCAAATTTTTTAGTATTATAGGAGTCTGGTTTACTTCCTACATAAAACTTATATGCGGTATTATGCTCATTATAGGATTTATAAAATACTATGCCTTATATATGCTGGGAATGGATTTGATCCTGGCTTCCATAGCTTTTGGAATTGTAAGGCCAATGTGGGATATCCACTTTGTGTTTCCCCGCCTTGCAGTATTGGTTTTCCTACTTATAATTCCAACTCATTGGGATGTTCTCTCGGTAGATTATTTTTGGTCATTCTTTAAATTTCTAACTTCATTTTAAAAAATATGAAAACAATTCTTGTACCCACAGATTTTTCAGATAATGCGCATAATGCAATTGATTATGCTGTTGAAATTGCGAAGGCTTCGAACGCAAAAATCATTTTGTTTCATGCCTTTCATGTACCAACTGTACCGGCGGATGTGCCATTTATCATGCCGTTGGATGAATTAGAGAAAGACTCTTTGGAAGGGTTAGAAAAAATTAAAAAAAATATTCTTCTTAATCAAGCAAATGAATTGGATATTGTGTGTGAAACTAAACTCGGTTTTGCCGTTGATGAAATTAATGGAATGATTGAAGAAAAATCAATTGATTTAGTGATTCTTGGAATGCGGGGGGCCGGTTATTTAAGCGAAAAATTAATCGGAAGCATTACCACTACTTTAATGAGAAAAGCAAAATGTCCTGTTCTTGCGATTAATGAAAATGTAAAATTTAAGAGTATTAAAAATATTGTGTTGGCATGCGATTACCAAAAAATTGAAAACGAGAATGTTTTGAATCCTTTAAAAGAATTCGTTAAACTTTTCAATTCTCATATATATATACTTAACGTTACCCGCGAATTGGAAACAGCTTATTCAACAGGTAAAACAGAGGAAGACACCCAGCTTGAAAATTATCTTGAGGGATTTGATCATTCTTTCAAAGTTGTTGAGAATGAAGACATAATAGATGGCATAAATGAGTTTGTAAATAGCAATGAAGTTGATATGATTGCAATGATTACCCATAAACATACATTGCTTGAAACTATTTTTCAGGAAAGAAATACAAAGCGTATGGCTTTCCATACCCAAGTCCCAATATTGGCTTTACACCAATAGTTTTTAAAACAAAAAATTGAGCGGTTAACTAATTATTTGAGCTGGGCTTTAATATTGAGGTATATGCTTATCAATTGAAGATAATAATTTACCGCGGTAAATTATTTAAATTCTGCAAACCGTTAAAAGCAAAATTTAACATAACACTAGGATGAAAATTACTATTAACGATAATAAGACATTTTTTGATATTCAGGAGGAATTTTGCAGGATGTTCCCTTTTCTGAAAATT
>CAISYK010000170.1 GCA_903889605.1 uncultured Bacteroidota bacterium | reverse complement strand
TTATTTTTACAAGGGTTAATATTGTTTGCCTTCATAATATTGTTTTCTGAGTTCTGCACAGCACAGGCAAAAGATACCCTCTCTCTTTACAAAAAAATAGAAAAATTTTCTCATAAACATAAAACTACAGCTTTATTATATAAAGCTGTTTTTGTTGAACCTATTCCAAAAGAGTATGATAAGAAATCATTGTCTGATAAACAAAAAAAAACAGATCCAAATTTAATATATGAAGGCAGAATAATTCGAAAAATTGAAATTATAGTTTACGATCCATTTGGATATTCTGTAAATGACACAACAATAAAAGAAATTAACCCATTTCAAAAGTTGGGTAATAAATATCATATTTCTACACGGCATAAAATCATTCGAAATCTATTACTATTTAAGCAATATGATAAAGTTGAATTGCTTGTTATTAATGAATCAGAGAGGATTATAAGAAGTGCAAATTATATTAATGATTCACGGATATATATTAATGCTGCACTTGGAAGCAAAGACAGCGTTGATATTCTTGTTGTGACGAATGATAAGTGGACGCTTGATGCTTTTGTTTCAGGCAGTACTTCGGGCGGGCATATTACTTTGAGAGAACGAAATATCCTTGGAACCGGTCAATTGTATTCGCAATACATAGGGTATAATTTTCATTCAGGTGACTATCTGTATAACGGCAATTATGTGATTGGAAATATAAAAAATTCATTTATCTCTTCCTCAGTTTTTTATACAACAGCAAAAGATTTGACAACATTTGGCTTTTCATTCAATCGGCCTTCTTTTTCTGCATTAGCGCAATGGGCTGGAGGGATTGATTGTATTAAAGTTTGGGGTACATATCTGCAAACTGATTCACTTGAACATGTTGAAAGAAAGATGCGTCTGGATTATATAACCTCGGATATTTGGGTGGCGAAAAATTTTAATCCAGGCACCGGTAAAAGAATCAATAGAAAAAACATCAACATTGTTGTCGCTTTGCGTTATGCAGATACGCATTTCCAATACCGACCTTCATTTACAGCATATACTGTAAATAAAAATTTCAACTCATCTTTTTACCTTGGAAGCATAGGTTTTTCACTAAGGAAATATTATAAAGACCAATATATTTATCGTTTCGGTGCAAATGAGGATGTGCCGGAAGGATTAGTTGTCCAGGCTTTATATGGATTATTATATAAAGAAAAGAACAGGTTGAAATATTATACAGGATTTGAAGTTTCGCGGGGAAAGCACTTTGAGAAATTAGGCTATTTTTCAGGCAGCGTTATTTACGGTACATTTTACGATAAATCAATATACAAAGATGCTGTTGTGAATTCAGGAATCTATTATTTCAGTAATTTATTTGAAAATAGTAAATGGTATTTTCGCCAATTTGTAAACTATAAGTTTGTATACGGCATTAATAAAGGTGCTGATGAAAAAATAACGCTTCGTCCTGATGAAATGTATGGCTTTAATAATGGAACTTTGAGAGGTAATACTAAAATGATATTAAATCTTGAAGCATTAGCCTATGCTCCTTATAATATTATTGGTTTTAAATTTGCATCGCTTTTATTAGCAGGGTTCGGGATGCTGGAAACTGATAAAATAAAATTATTAAAAAGTCCTGTATACCAAGCATATTCGGCAGGTTTGCTTATTAGGAATGAAAATTTACTGAATGCAAGTTTTGAAATTACTTATGGAATATATCCTAATTTACCAGACGGGAATAGGCATTTTTATAAATTTAATCCAGTTGCCAATTTTACTCTAAAAGTGAGAAGTTTTGCTATTTCTAAGCCCAATATTGTTGCATATGAATAATTTTATTTAATTAAT
>CAISYK010000169.1 GCA_903889605.1 uncultured Bacteroidota bacterium | reverse complement strand
TAAAGTAACTTTTATTTTATGTTTTATCCTTGGTTATATTGATTATATTCTCTTTTATTTTGGATATCAATGGATTCCTAGGCATTTATCCGATGGTATGTATGTGGGATTAAGATGGCATGGTATTGCTGGTGAACCCCGTGACGCATTTGTCTATCTTATTTTTGGTTTAGCAATGTTGAATTTGCAACAATATTGGAATAACAGGAGTACAATCAATAAGAAATGGATTATATTAATTTTTATTACGCTTATATTGACTCAGTCTGCATCTGGCTTACTTGGCTTATTGTTTTCAGGAATTTTAATTTTAATTTTTGAAGCAAAAATATTTTCCCTAAAGAGAATGGCAATATCGTTGTTAATTATTGTTACATTATTTTTCATAACTTATATTGGGGTTACCTATGGCACAAGATCGGAATTGAGAATGTATCTTGATAAGTATTCAGATACATGGAATACAATTGGTAAAGGTCAAATTGTGAATAATGTTTTTTCGGGGCAAATGGTTAATATTTATCCTTTATGGGATTTCATTAATAACCTTAGTAAGTTGAACTTATTTCCGGTTTTTTTTGGAAATGGGTTAGGTACTGCTTCTGTTATCAGTAATCGACTTGGGGGAACGAATGAATTAGCGAATCCACATTCTCAGATCGTTCGTCTTTTATATGAATCAGGAGTCATAGGAGTCATATTATTTACTTATGCTTTTGTTTCCCCGATTCGTGTCCTAACAATATCTCACCCGAAAAACATCAAAAGGGTATTTCTTATTTTATTACTTATATTAATTGGAGGTTTCTTTGGCCATCGTTCTTCAGTTTTATTTATTTATTTTGGAATATTTACGTTAGTTTTCGATTTAATCAATAAAGAGCATAATAAAGTTGGTTTGGATTAAATTATTATTTCAAAATGTTATTGGTTGATGCACTTTATCTTAATTCACCTGGTGGCATCGCCTTGCTGAAATACCTTAACGAAAAACTTGCGCAACCGGAAATATCCGCATTTTTCTTATTGGATAAACGTACGGAACAGAATCTTTCCACTTGCTTTACACAGAAAAAAACTTTTCTAGAATCAACGATAAAAAACCGAAACCAATTTTATCGGCAGCATAAAAATGATTTCTCCAGGGTATTGTGTTTTAGCAATATCCCTCCACCGATTCCTTTATCGGTGCCGGTATATACCTTATTTCACAATGTTCTCCTGCTTCAGGATTGCCGCTTCTATTCCATCAAATCGCGCATTCTTCTTTATTTGAAAAGGCAATTTATCTTTTACCATCGAAATAACTCAAACACGTGGATTGTGCAAACCAGGTTTGTGAAAAAATTATTGACGATGAAGCTTGCAATTCGTGAACAAAACATTGAGGTATTGCCTTTTTTTTCCATTTCAAACAAGATGGTTCCATTTACTTGCGCTAAAAAACATGAATCGTTTATCTATCCAAGCACAGGGGTGGTCCATAAAAACCATCTTATACTGCTTAAAGCCTGGGAACTACTCCACAAGGAAGGTTATGATTTTGAACTTCACCTGACGATTGCCAATACGGATTGGAAACTGATCAGGTTGATAGCTATATTGAAATCCAAAGGTTTGAAAATTATCAACCATGGAATTATTGGGAAAAGCGAATTGTTAGCTTTGTATCAAGTAACCGAATATTTAGTTTATCCCTCTTTGAACGAAAGTTTTGGACTGCCCCTCATAGAAGCCATTCAGCAGAATTGTAAAGTCATTGCAGCCGATCTGCCCTATTATGAAGACACAATCATACCAACATCCAAATTCAACCCGTACCAACCTGGTTCACTGAAAAATGCAATCATAGAGGCAACCTCTCCTAAAAACAAAGAAAAAAAATCCCTGATCATTACGGAGAATAAAATCGATTTGCTCATTGAACTTCTGAACACACCTGGCTGCGCATGAAATCCACCTTCAACTCACACTCTTTGGAAAATCTCCCTGATCAAATTATTGTGCTTATAATTCGCCTGCATTGAATTTTTGGACCTAATATTAAAAATGTACCATGGAATCGTTTATTGATAAAACCTTATTGATCACAGGGGGTACCGGCT
>CAISYK010000168.1 GCA_903889605.1 uncultured Bacteroidota bacterium | reverse complement strand
TTTTGTTCCATCTGGAGATATTCGAATTGAACTTGGGGAGTAAAAAAAAGGGGGTAAAGGTGGATTAGCTATGCCAATCCCTATACTATGACTTAGAACGGGAGGTACATGAAGACCAGTACTATCCAGAAGATAACAGGCGTAATTTATACTATCAGATGTTGTAATTGTTGTAACAATCCAAATATCTTTATTGTTGTGATGCCTGGCACCTGTTACGGCTGTCCAGGCAGTTACCGCACCAGGGACAACAACATTTTTATTTGCAGGGTCAATATTCCCAAAACCTCCATCAAGTTTCATATTTAGAATGGAATACAATAACCCATATGTAGTTCCGCTAGGATTATACGAACCCACAGTAAAAATATAGTAAATGCTGTCATTATACGGCTTCTGGACTGCTAAAACTCCCTGATTTCCACTTGAAGCACTACCTGTTAAGCCGGATCCATTGGACATTAAAACTTTATTTCTATTGTAAACCTGATGACCATTTGAAAAGAAAAGCAAATTCCCTAATGAATCAGAAACATTGACAGTCACACCTCCACTACCCATAACCCCATTGTTTATTGCAACAGGATAACCAGAATTAAATGTAACAGCAGCGCCACTTGGAGGTGCTCCAAAATACCAATTATTAAACTCTCCCTGAGAATATGAAACAAGGCAACTGATAATTAGACAGAGAAATAGGATGACCCTTTTAATCACACATATTGAGTTTATCAATATAATCGAACGCAATTAAATTATGATCGGTATGTGTTTTCTTTACAAATTTACGATATTCTAAAATTATTAAAATGCATCAATGGCAATAATCAACATGATATTTAAAACCGTTTCTTCTATGGGTTGCCATTGATGCAAGTTTAAAATAATATTGTAACGTTAGAATACATCAACATTAATAGTAAGAGAGCCATTCGATAGACCTGTGAGATCAGTCCAAGCACTCCAACCAAACTTCGTTATACCATCATCCCTTTGGACAGCAACTAAAATTCTATAGCAATTTTTTGCAAATGGAGGTGTGGGTTCAAGAACACCAACCTGAGAGCCAGAGGAAAAAAAGTATGGAGATGATGGATTTGGAGGGTAAACCGCACTAGTGCCCACAGATAAAGGACCAATGTACCATGACTGTGAATTATAAATCGCATAGCCTATGGTATATGTATGTCCTGAAAAATTTGCATCTCTATAATTAAAATTAAAAGATGGATAAATATAATTCGTGGTAGCCCATACTGAAGAGGTCATGGCAAACACAAGGACGATTAGCATCGAGAATTTACGCATTTTGTTTTTCATATCATTTTTGTTTAATTGTTATAACTGTGTGATTTAGTAATGAATGAGCCCCCTACCCATACCAGATGGATAGGAGGCATACAACTCATAGTTGTTTTTCCCGAGATAGTAAATTGTTCTACATATTATAAGAGAACATTTGCCGGAATTAGTTGCCAGTGGATATGAATAACAATCACAGAAATAGATACAATTCGAGCACCGGCAATAAAAAGTAAAAAAAAGAGGATAGGCCTCATAATGATAATGTGTTTTTGATTTTATAAAGGTTGGACAGTATTGCCTTACAAAAAAGCCCATAGTGATAATGAATTTATTCTAATAGTTTTTTGTCGTAAACCCCATAAACAATTGTATCATCATATTTAATAAAACAG
>CAISYK010000167.1 GCA_903889605.1 uncultured Bacteroidota bacterium | reverse complement strand
CGCATTCATATCCTGTAAATCCAGCCATGAGAAAAGTGTAGGATTTATTTCTTTTACTGTTTTCGCACTAAGCCCTTGCCCGGCAACGTCATTCACCAAATCACCGATTTTGTCAATTTTTTTGTAGTCTTTTATTGCAATTTCAAACCCTCCTATTTGATCCATACTCCAGTAATTTAATTTCTGTATTTGTTTTATATCAACTAATACAAGACGATTGTCAATATCCTCAAAACCTGTTTCGTAAATCCCTGAAATAAAAAATGCTTTTACACGCTGTTCAAATCGAAAAGAAGTGCTGTCCTGCTTCTTTGTCAAAAAATAAATAATCATTTTGTCGTTCAATTTCAGTTCCAGTTTGTCGGCCAAATATTTTGAGATTATAATATTTCTGGACAACCCTGTATCGCTAATTGTGAAAGTTTTTCCGCTTTTTAGATTTTCATTAATGAATTTCCAATCGTAATCATTTCCAATACCTTTAAGCAAAACTCCTTCATTATCAGTTTTTGTTTTTATGATACCGCTTTTGGTGGCATAAATCTGGATGTGATTTATGTCTGAATTATTTTTCAATTCATCAATAAAAGGTTGATTTTTACTTATGGGATGCGGCTCATCACTTTCATTATTATCATAATTGGTAATTTGTATGTGTGAACCAAAACCTATAAGTTTATTCCTTATTTCATTTTGAAAGCCCGTAATTATTGCTACAGCCAATATCATCACTGCCAAGCCAAGCGCAATACCCAATACAGAAATCCGTACAATAGGGCGTGATAACTGTTTGGTGCTGCTGGGCCCAAAGATGATTCGTTTTGCAATAAAGCGTTCTATATTCAAAATTTATTAGCTTTGACGTTATTATTCTAATATGAATTACAAATTTGCTGTAATATTAAATATTTTGGCTTTTATTCGTAATTAGTTTAACAATTATTAAGTTTGTAATTATACTTAAAATTAAGGATTTGACGTTTATATTTCGTATTTTGACTTTTATTTTATTGCAGTTAAACTGGTTCACAAAAATACTATTTTACAATTAAGATGAAGATTAATAAAATTTACACAATATTTTTAATTATCATACTTGCAGCCAATGCGGATGCACAGGGAATTATACAAATCAGCAACAGCATCAAAACTATTAATGATATTAAAGTCGGCGCCGACCGCACTCAGGAATATCTGCCATTGCTATTAGGTAAATCAGTTGCGGTAGTTGCCAATCAGTCGGCAAAAATTAAAAGTACACATTTAGTAGACAGCTTATTAGCATTAGGCGTAAATGTTAAAAAAGTATTTTGTCCTGAACACGGTTTTCGGGGCATTGCTGATGCTGGGAAAAAAGTGAAAACGTATAAGGACAGCAAAACCGGATTGCCGGTTATTTCGCTTTACGGAAAAAATTTAAAGCCTGTCCCTGCAGATTTAAAAGATCTTGACATACTTATTTTTGACATACAAGATGTTGGGGTGCGTTTCTATACATATTTATCTACTTTACATAATGTAATGGAGGCTTGCGCAGAAAACAATAAGCAATTAATTGTTCTTGACAGGCCTAATCCAAACGGATATTATATTGACGGGCCTGTAATGGAAGATGCCTATAAATCGTTTTTAGGAATGCATTCTGTACCTATTGTATATGGTATGACCATTGGCGAATACGCCCAAATGATAAATGGGGAATCATGGTTAAAAGGCGGTGAAAAATGTAATTTAAAAGTTATTTCACTGGATGGTTATTCCCATACAGATCTTTATGAACTTCCTATACGTCCTTCACCAAATTTGCCAAACATGGCTTCGGTATATATGTATCCTAGTTTGGGATTATTTGAAGGAACGATAGTTTCGGTAGGACGAGGAACTGATTTGCCTTTTCAGGTTATTGGTCATCCTTCATTACAAAAAACAAATTATACGTTCATTCCGCAGCCTAAAGAGGGAGCAATGGATCCTAAATATAAAGGCCAAGTATGCAATGGTTATAATCTGTATAATTTTGGAACTGAATACATGAAGAACACAAAGAAAATTTATTTGTATTGGTTAATCGGAACCTATAAAAATACCCCAGACAAAACTAATTTTTTTGATGAAAATTTTAATTACCATGCCGGAAATGCGACTCTTCAAAAACAAATTAAGGAAGGGGCTGATGAGGATGAAATTCGTAAAAGCTGGGAAGAAGGAATAAATAAATTTAAAATTATTCGTAAAAAATATTTACTTTATAAAGATTTTGAGTAAGCAGCATAATTTAGATTAAAACGGATCATTATTGTAAATCAGATCTTGAAAAATCCAATGCCTGTTTCCCTTAATTTTTTCGGTTTTAAAACAGTTTTTCATTTGTATATTTTTTATCTTTGTCTCCATGCCTCTTAAAAATAAAGTCGTTCTAGTGGGTCCTGCCTATCCTTACAGAGGCGGACAGGCATTGGTGGAAGCCTATTTATATAATGCACTTTCAAACTTAGGGTATAGCTGCGATACTATTTCTTATAAATTATTGTATCCCTCCGTTTTTTTTCCAGGCACAACACAATTTGATGAGTCGAAAGTAATTCCTTTTGAACATACATCTAAAATAAAAAGGATTATTAATTCTATCAATCCATTTTCCTGGCTTAAAGCTGCTTCTGAAATAAAAAAGATAAATCCTGATTTGGTAATTATTATTTGGTGGATGCCTTTTTTTGGGCCAGCTTTGAGCACAATAGCAAGGCTTGTAAAGAAAAATAAAAATACTAAAGTTGTATTTTTGGTCGAAAATTATGTTTCACATGAAAAACGCTGGTTCGATTCGTTTTCAACAAAATTTACACTAAAATATGCAGATGCCTTTATTTGCCAATCCAAATTTATCTGCGAACAAATAACTGCAGATTTTGCCGGTAAACCAATTCACCAAACTACTTTATCCATTTACGATTGTTATGATTTAGGAAAATACAATAAACAATCTGCCCGTGAATTTTTGGGCATTAAAACGGATAACGTTATTTTATTTTTCGGCTTGATAAGGGCATACAAAGGGCTTGATAAATTAATAATCGCTTTTAAGGAAATTTTGAAAGTGATGCCCAGCACTACTTTACTAATTGTTGGGGAGTGCTATGAAGATATTACAAAATACAAAAACATTATTGACAAACTGGAGTTAAATGATAATATTATTCTTGTCAATAATTTCATCCCAAACGAAAATATAGAACCATACTTCAAAGCCGCTGATTTATCGTGTTTACCTTATAATTCAGGTACTCAAAGCGGTATTTTAATGATGGCATATGGTTTTAAAATTCCAGTTTTAGTTACAGATGTCGGAGGAGTTGCCGAATTGGTAAAGGATGGAGAAACCGGAAATATAATTCCGAATAACAGTTTAGAAAATTTAGTAAATGG
>CAISYK010000166.1 GCA_903889605.1 uncultured Bacteroidota bacterium | reverse complement strand
TATATTTATAAAGTAAAAACGGAATTATAATTAATGAAGCCAACAAAGCAAAATAAAAAAAAACAGGTTTTGTGACGCTTAATAAAATTAAAACAAAGAGCAATAATAACATGACTTTATCTTTTCTTTTACTTTCGATCCATAGTGTGAGCAAAAACAGAAAAAGGGAAGTTAAAAACATTACAAATACCTCTGAAAGGCCGTGAAATGTTAACATTAAAAAAGTCAGATTACTTGCTAACAACACAACTCCGGTTATACTAATTAGAGTATTATTAAATAACCTGATAAGGCTAGCAAATAATAAATTAACCGAACCTATCCAAAAAATAAATTGAAATACAAAATACCCTTTAATACCCAAAAATGTTACACTTGAGAATAAAATAAATGGAAACAAAAAAGGACGAAAAGTTAAGTATTCTGTAGGGGCTCCATTATACAACCATTGTCCAACTTGATAATAAGTATGAGAATCAGGGGAAACAAATGCGATATCATTGTCGATAGATAACCCTAGGTATAAAGCAACTGCGGTAAAAAAGTAAATCAAACATACATTAAGTACGAAATAAGAAAAAATATTTTTTTTAAGCACTTTATTCATTTTATGGAATTCGAATTATTGAATCAACCATCATTTGATTAATATTAATAAAGTTAGCCCCGCACAATATTTGAAGTCGCAATTTGACGTTTCGTTTTAACAGTCAGAGACCTTCAATAACTGTGCTTCACTTACTTTGTTTGTTACTAAATGATATTGATTCAAAATTTATAAAAAATTGTATATTTGTAATGTTATTATTACGCACAAATCTACAAACATTTTGTAATGTTTCAATTCCAGGAGATTTTTAAAACTGCAAAAAAATGGCTTTGCCTGCCTCTTCTTTTCATTATGGCATGGCAGCAATGGACAACCTTTCAAAAATATCAGGAAAAGTTTTTACACCCGATTCAATTTACAAAGCAAAATTATGGAATCGATGCTGTCACTCTTTACGGAAAACGTTTTGTAGAAATAAAAAAATTGTTTACCAATCCAACCCGGATGAATTATGTTGGGGAAGCTAATGAGGAATTTGCATTCTTTGAAGGCAATTTTGCCCTTACTCAATATTACTTAGCTCCCAATTTAATTTTAAGGAATGATGTTGTTTGCGATACAGTTCTTTATAATCTCTATAACTCAATACATATTGATCCGGCAACTAATATTCACCTGAATAATGGCTGGCACATAATAAAAGATTTTAATAATGGTTTAATTGTACTTGCTAAATGATGCTTTTCCTTTCAATATTAATATCTATTTTACTTGGCTTTTTGTCTTGTTACACGCTATTCAATCAGACAAAACTTATCAATGTACGTTTTCTTGTAAACCTGTCTTTCCCAATAGGATTAGGGTTATCATCTGTTATTTTTATTTCTTTAAATTTATTAGGAGTTTCATATTGGCTTATTTTTTTGTTAGAAATAGCTTGGATAATTTTTTTGATTTTAAGAATAAATAAATCAGAAACTCTCATTTCCATTTTTAATAATTGGAATGAAAAAAACAAATTCTCAAACAAATTCAAATGGACTAACTATAATAAATTAATTTCGAATCCAATCTTGCTTTTAGTAACTGGGATTTATTTGTATTCATGGTTATTGGATGTTGGTATTTATTTTTTTGACAGCGTCCAAAACCCCCATGGCTTATGGGATGCATGGTCTTGTTGGAATTTAAATGCAAAGTTTATCAGCAGCGCCCCAAATAGTTGGCCTCATTTGTTCCACCAAATGAATGCAATAGATTTTGCGCCCGACCACCCATTGCTGCAAAAGGGCTTTATAGCAAGGTGCTGGCTGCTTATGGGAAATGAAAGCGTAATGGTTCCTATAATTTCATCTTTTGTTTTTACTTTTTGTACAATTGGTCTTTTATCAGCTGCTGTTAGTTTTTTCACAAATAAAACCGAAGGGCTTATTGCCGGCTTAATAATGCTCTGCACTCCATTTTTCATGACAATGGGCGACTCTCAATATGCAGATAATACAGTTGGCTTTTTCTATTTGGCAACAATTGTTCTTTTGACTTTAGCCCGCAACGAAAAATCAAATAAACCGGGCCTATTGATTGCTGCAGGTATAACTACAGGATTAGCTGCCTGGAGTAAAAGTGAAGGGCTGATGTTTATTGTCTGTCTATTTGCATCTCAAATAACCAGATTACTTTTTAAAAACTACCGCGAACTATTAACGGAACTCAAATATTTGCTTTGGGGTATGGTGCCGATTTTATTGTTAGTTGCTTATTTTAAAATTTACGTAGCCCCTCCTAATCGGATAATATCACCTCAGGGAGGATTGCCGATTGCAAAACTAACTGATTTTGCCCGTTACAAAATTGCATTCAACTGGTTTGCCGACCAATTCAAAATATTTGGTCAATGGGCTCTTAATCCTTGGTGGTTGTTTCTTTTAGGGGTATTAGTAAAAGGCGGTATAAATATCAAAAACAACAACTATGTCTTTATTTCTAATTTATGCTTAGTATTATTA